>JBDSNK010000040.1:0-7063 GCA_039915385.1 Dokdonella sp. | reverse complement strand
CGTCTGAGCGTGGCGATGACGCACACCACGAGCGCGTCAGCAGACGATCACCGTGACGTGCGGCGTTTCCACAACTCCGTCGCGGTCATCGTGCGCGTGCGAAAAGGGGTTTTTCTACAGCCTCAACAGCCGTCGTTCGTCCTCGACCCATCGTTGCACCCGGACTACGGCCGCCGCCTGTTCCTGCTTAGTGTCGATTTCGTCACAGAGCGTCTGTCATCTGGTTGACGAATTTTGAAGAGTGTATAGTCGTTGCCGCCGGGTGGTGCGCGGCGTTTCGCTTCTCGATTCCGCATCTGCAAAATCATCGCCACGCGTCAGATCGAAGCACCCACGTGTGCGCGACTTCCGTTGTCACGGGCAGTCGGCCGAGACACCTCCTTGCGGTGGAGGACGTCATTTCGCTTATTTGGATCAACTCGCATCCGGCCTCGGGCGGAGCGACAGGGAGATAGTCATGGCGGCATTCCGCGTATTGAGATCGGCGCGTGCATCGTGCGCGACCATTCTGATGGTTGCATTGGTCACGTTCGGGCTCGGCGTTCCGCTGTTGCCCAAGGCGCAAAGCCTGGACGACAACGGCAGTTCGCCTTTGTCCGTGGACGATGTGCCTCCAGCACACGACGCGACTGTCGGCACGATGGCGGGTCAGGCGGGCGCGGATGGCGGCGCTGCTACATACCACGTCCCCATCGTGGTGCCGCCAGGCCGCGCTGGCATGCAGCCTTCGCTGGCGCTCGCATACAACAGTCGAAGTGGTGACGGCGTTTCGGGGCTTGGTTGGACAATTTCGGGTTTGAGCGCGATCCATCGCTGTCCGCAGACGCCGGAGCAGGATGGCGCTACCTTGGGCGTCTCATATACGAACAATGATCGGCTCTGCCTCGATGGGCAGCGGCTTGTGAAAGTTGGCGGAACCTATGGTTTTTCGGGCGCCGAGTACCGCACCGAGGTCGACAGTTACGCGCGCATCTATCAGACCGGCGGCGATCTTGGCAGCAATACGGCTTGTTTCCGCGTGGAGCAGAAAGACGGTCGCATTCTTCACTACGGCGCCGTGGCCACGGGATCGCCTGCACCGTCGGCGTGTTCCACTTCAACCGCCGCCGCGCGCGTGCGGCCTTCGGGCGCCGCCGCGACCCTGAGCTGGCTGGTCGAGAAAATCGAAGATCGCACGGGCAACTATCAGAGTTACGTTTACCAGGATTACAGCAGTGGCTACGGCGAAAATCTCCTCAAGCAGGTGACTTACACGGGTTACGCGGCTGATGCCGGAGATCGCAAGGTTGTATTCAACTACGAGACGCGTGCCGCCGCGTCCAGCACCGCAACGGACATCGGCTCGAGCGCACTGTCGGGCGGCACGATGATGCAAAGCCAGGCTTTGCTGTCGGTCTCAACGTCGGTCGCCGGTTCGACGGTCCGCACGTACGCGCCCCGTTATGTAACCTCGATATACAGCCATCGTCTGTTGATGGCTGGATTGACCGAGTGCGCCGTCAATGGCGGCAGCAGCGCCTGTCATCCCGAAACGAAATTCTCCTACAACGATAGCAACCTGAATTTTGCGCTCACCTCACTCAACGGCCTGGCGCTACCCGGTTCGCCGCTGGCCCTCGATCCCTTCTCTCTTTCGACGATCGGCGATCTCGATGGCGATGGCACGCGCGAAACAACGATCGCGGTCTCGCAGAGCGATGGTACCCACGTCTATCTTGTCCAGTTCACCGGCGACCGCCAATTGCACAGCAAGGTCGACATCACGGGTACGGTCCTGTCGTCACCTGCCGATGTCGATGGAAGCGGGCGGGCAGCGGGGATTCAGTTGCCGACCTCCAATGGCGTCGTTTCATTCGGCGTATGGAACCTGGCGTTGTTCCCCCGTGGCACGATCGCGACGAGCAATCCCATCGTCAGTGTTTCCACCAACATCGCGTTCAACCCGTTGCCAATGCCGCATCACCAGGGAGAACGCTCGTATCTCGCGGATATCGATGGCGACGGAAAGAGCGACGTGGTGGTCATATCGCCCACCAGTCAATGCGGTGCTTCGGATGTCTTCGGCCAGCAGGACGGCGTATTCGTATATCGCAACACAATGACGGGCGTGCTCACGGTTGGGCAGACGGCCGCATTTACGCCAATGAACGGCACTCTGGCGAATCCGACCCCACTCTTCTGCTTGGCGCGGTCAGTCAATACAAGCGGTTCGAATCCGACTTACAGCGAGGCTTCGATCGATCACATCGTCGACTTCAACGGAGATGGCCTGGCGGATTTCTTCCTCGTCAACCACGGTTTGGCGCCCGGTACCGGCGATTTCGGCGGCATTGCGACTGTACAGCGTTCCGGCAGTGTCATCAGCGCATCGATCAAGAGCTGCGCTCAGGTGGGACTGGTCAGCAATGGAATAGGTCCTACCGATGACTGCAACTGGAGCAATGGCTACGTCGCCCGTTGGTTGGATATCAATGGCGACGGCCTTGAGGATTTCGTCATCGCGCGCCCACTGGCGTCGCTGGGCAATACCTGGCATTTGCGCCTAAACCAAGGCAACGGCACGTTCGGTCCGGAAATCGATACCGGCAACAGCACGGGCCTCATCGCAGAAAGCGTGGGCGGCACACATCCATACGCGTTCCGTTACGCCGGCAAGCTGCCGACCATGGATGTTGATGGCGACGGCAAGCCCGACCTCCTCACGCCGTCGTTGACTCAGGGTAACCACGGCTTCGCGTTGAAAATGTGCACGATCACCAAGGTCACGCCCCGCGCAAACGGCGAAGGGTGTCCAACGGCGGGTGGTCCAGGCTTCAAACCGGACGTGCCCGATGAAGGGCAAACCTGTGCCGCGTATTCGTGTGCGGAAAATCCCGATGGCACGCCTCCCCTGCCTGCGAATTCCGATCCGAATGGTACCGGCTACCCCTATCAGTGGAACGGCCTTCCGGCGTTTGGCGCCTATAACACGGCGACTAACCACGGCGGGCAGGGCGCGGATAACAGCGTGTACCACCTTGCCGCGCTCAAGTTCGTCCAGACCGGCGCAACGACGTTCCGACTCGATCTGGTCGAAACGCCCGTCGTCTCGCGCCTGCGCGATTCGCTGTCGCGGACCGACGATCTGTTCGGTGATGGCTTGCAGGATCTGACCTCTTCGATTGGTTGTTCGAACATCACCTTTACCAATGGCTCGCCCGGTGATAACGGCTATTGGACTTACCCCGCCTGTTCCGTCGTTGGCGATGGAACCTGGGGCCCTGCAGCGTTGCCGGATGGCACGCCAACATCGGCGTTTGCCAGCAATGTCGTCCTATACGCCAACGTCAATCAAGGCACTGCTGGGCTCGGTGGTTCGCCAGGCGTTGTATCGCTTTCCCCAGCCCAGCAACCGACCGCTCCCGATGTCGTGCCGGCTGATGCATCGCGCTCGACCGATGCGCTGTTGCTGTCGCTGCCGATTCCGGTCATGCCGGGTCTGATTGACGCGGCAACCAACGGTTCGCTCGACTTCGCCGCGTGGGGCTATTACCCCTTGTCGGTGCCCGCCACCAATGCGGGTGTGCCGTTCTACTCACTGGCCAATCCCAATGGCAGTGCCAATGCGTACGTCGACGATAGACACTACTACTTCCAGAGTTCGATGCCCGCGCTGTTCGGCATGGCGCAGAACTCCGGCAACACGGATATCTACGGCTTCCGCAGTGCTTTCTACGGCTACAGCGAAGCGATGTACAACCATTTTGGTCGGGGCTTCCAGGGTTTCCGCACCATCACAAGCAATTCGGTCGTCCACAACGCTGACGCCGCGCGCCAGTTGCGAGTGAAGACGACCTACAGCCAGAAGTTTCCGCTAGTCGGCAAAGTCGTGCAGGTCGATACCACGGCTCCTGACACCAACGTGCTAATCAAGCGCGAAAAGGATACCTGGCGTTGCACGCGAACCAATCGCAGCACCCTCTGCCCCGGCGACAGCGGAACACTACTGCCGGTACCGACCGGCAACACGGTCTATCAGCCTTTCCTCGACGAGCAGGTGGTCAGCAACTACAGCCTGGCGACGGGCGCCGCCAGCGGTCATGTCGATACAGTCAACGCGGCAAGCTCCGCAACGGCGACATCGGGCTGGGATGCCTACGGCAACTTGCAGAACCAGATCGTGACCAGCGCCGATGATGGGTCTGGCGGAATTTACGTCAGCAGCCACACGATGTTGGCAACCAATACGTACGCTCCTGCCGACACCACCAATTGGTGGGTCGACAAGTTGAACCAGAGCACAGCGGCCACCACGATCAGCTATGCGAGCACGCACGCGCTGCCGACAGGTGCCGCCGCGCCATCTCGCTCGGTCAGCACGAGCTATCAGTGGAACACCGATCGCACGCCGCTGTCGCAGACCGTCCAAGCGGGCGTAGCGAATCAGCAACGCATCACGACTTTCGGCTACCCGACGCCGAGCTACGGTTTGCCGACGAGTGTATCGGTCACAGCGTCGGGAGCGAGCCCGGCCACGCGTGCGACGCAGCTCAGTTACAGCCAGGATGGAACCGCCGCTGCAGCGGATGGCTATTTCGCGTTGACCACGACGAACGCCGCGGGCCATGTGACCACAACCCGGCGCTCGCCGCGCGATGGCCAGGTCACGACCGCCATCGACTCGAACAATCTGCAGACGACCACGGCCTACGACGTGTTCGGACGTGCAACCGGCGTGACTTTCCTCAACGCGGTCGGCGGCACTCTGCTGCCGCCCGCCAGCGTCGCCTACGCCCGCTGCACTTCCGTCGCCGCTCCAAGCTCCTGCGCAGGCCTCGGCGAGGATGCCAATGAGAATTGGGCCGCCTATCGAGTCACTACGGTGCAGAGCGGCAGTCCGACCAGCGTTGATTGGTTCGACGTACTCGATCGCAAGGTCAAGCATGCCGAGCGCGGTTTCAACGGAACCTTTGTCGAGACCGTTACCGACTACGACAACATGGGCACGGTGGCGCAGCAGAGCACGCCATTTTATCTGGGCAATGTGCCGTATTTCACGGCGTGGTCCCATGATCGCCTGAACCGCCCGACGCAAAAGCTGGCGCCTGGCGCAGAACTCGACTCAGCCCACGGCGATGTCGTGACGACCTACGCTTACACTGGCACCAAGGCCACCATCAAGGTTCGCGGCGCGAACGTCTCCTCGACTTGCTCATCGAGTACGAACCTGTGCATGGACATGAGCCGTTCCTACGATGTTCTCGGTCGCCTCGAACAGACCACGCAGAACAATGGTGCGACGGCCAACTATGCGACGACGAACTTCTGGTACGACGGCGTCGGCAATCCTGTCGCAGCGCAGGATGCCGAAAACAACGTCATGCGTGCAAGTTACAACGATGTTGGTCAGCGTACCGATCTGTACGATCCCGATGCCGGACATCACGTCTACACCTACGATGCGCTCGGCGAAGTACTGCGCCAGACTGATGCACGCGGCGTCTACACCGATCACGCGTATGACGCACTGGGCCGCCTTACGCAGCGCACGGCGAACGACACCGCGGCGACTGATGCCAACCTCAAGGTCATCCGCGACAACTGGGCCTACGATCCAGCTGGCGGCAAGGGTTTGCTGGACTACGCACAGCGTCTGCGCGGAACGAGCGTCGGTACGATCGCGCAGATCTGGCGAGAAACGGCAGCCTACGAGAGTGCGACGAAGCGCCTGCAGTCTCAGACTGACGTGCTCGACGGGCAAGCGAGTCCATGGGCGATCGGCTACACCTACGACGCAAACGGACGCGAACAGACCGCGACCTACCCAAGCACGGTGGTGGTGAAGAAGGGTTACACCACCTACGGCGATCTGAATCAGCTCAGCGACAACACCAGTGGAACGGTGTTCTGGACAGCTACGGCGAAGGACGCGTGGGGCAACCTGACCGGTGAAACCTTCATCGGCAGTATCACAGGTACGCATTCTGCTTACGCGAGCACCGGCCAACTCAAGCAGCAAAAATGGACGAGCGGCGCGACCGTTCTCGACCAGCTCGTTTACGGCTACGACAGCTTTGGAAACCTGAAGTCGCAGAGTGTAACGCTTGCGAGCGTTACGGGTAGCGAAGCCTATGTCTTTGACGGCCTCCAGCGCCTGACTCAATCGGGCCGCAGCGGTGTGCCGGGCAGCCCGCCAGGGGTGGCCTATAGCTACAGCCCAAGCGGAAACCTGAGCAACAAGAGCGACTACCACCCAGGGACGACGGGGGGCTACCAATACGGGGCGAACGGCTGCGGCCCACATGCCGTGTCGCAGGTGAATCAGGTAGGGACCGGTGCTGCCTTGGCGACTTTTCTTTGTGACGCGAACGGCAACGTGATCAACGGAAGCACTTTGACGAACGCGCACTACGACTTTGAGAACCGTCCATGGTCCATTGCGCGTGTCGCTGGGAACGGCTTGCCGGGGGGACAGGCGTCGTTCGAATACGGCGCAAATGGCGATCGCTTCGAGGAAATTGCCACCAGCCATACGACATGGTTCGGCCCGCACGGGTTCGAGCGCACGTTCACCAGCCCGCAGACCACGGACCGCATGGAACTGGGACCCGTCACGCTCTCGCGCGTGTGTTGCGCTGGCTATGGCATCAAGTCGAACCTTCGCGACCGCCTCGGTTCGACCGTCGCGCTGGGTTTTCCGAATGGTTCTGGCCTCTGGCAATCACGCACTTACGATGCATTCGGCAAGGTTCGCAATGGCGACCTCAGCGACAAGCCGGACGGAAAGCTGGGCCTGCTGGTGCCGACATTGCGCGGCTTCACCGGCCATGAGCACGTCGACGACCTGCAGCTGATCCACATGAATGGCCGTATGTACGACCCGGCGCTCGGGCGCTTCTTGAGTGTGGATCCGGTGATCCAGTTTCCGACGAATACGCAGGGCCTGAATCCGTATTCTTACATCCTCAATAACCCACTGTCAGGCAAAGATCCGACGGGCTATCAGAGCTGCACGGTTACAAAGGACAATTCCTGCACGGTCATGAACAACGATGACCGTTCTGCCGATAAGCTTGGGCATACA
>JBDSNK010000234.1:0-13327 GCA_039915385.1 Dokdonella sp. | reverse complement strand
TCGCCGTGCACTGGATCCGTGCCGAGATGCACGAATTCATCCTGCGCAACTGGCGCATCGTCAAGGTGGCCACGACGAAGGCGCAGCGCAAGCTGTTCTTCAATCTGCGCAAGTCGAAGAAGCGCCTTGGCTGGATGAACAACGAGGAGGTCAACACGGTTGCGCGCGAACTCAACGTGCCCGCTGCCACCGTGCTCGAAATGGAAGCGCGTCTGAACGGTCGCGATGTCTCCTTCGATACGCCCGTCGATGCCGAGGAAGATGAGCGTCCATCACCCGCGGCGTTCCTCATCGATCACGATGCCGATCCGTACGGCAAGGTCGAAACGCAGTCGGAAGACGAATCGAGCCTCGATACTTTGAAGCGCGGATTGGTGAAGCTTGACGCGCGCTCGCGCGACATCATCCAGCGACGCTGGCTCAAGGAAGACGAGAAGGCGACACTTCAGGAACTCGCCGATGAATATGGCGTATCAGCCGAGCGCATCCGCCAGATCGAAGCGAACGCGATGAAGAAAATGCGTGCGATGTTCGTAGCCTGATTCGATCGCTCAGCACTGCAACAAACAACGGCCCCTGCGTGGGGCCGTTTTGTTTTCCGGTCAGATGCCGTCGAAGCCGTCGCGGAAGATCGAATCGGCCAGCTCCCATGCGCCGATGTCCACCGCCGTCCCGATCACTCTCGGTGCGCCATCCAGATCCGTCGGGATGCCCGTTGTCCATACCGTATTGCCGGCATCGCGGACCGGTGAGTTTCCGCGGGGGTGGAGGTTCCCGGCACCCACGAACAGCGGGTCGGTGTGGAGGGTGCCGGACCCGGCCGTGAAGTCGTCTGCGCCATTGCCGAAGACCAGATTGTGATCGTTGGCGAAGCCGGCGGCGATGGCGGCCCCGATCACCACGCCATGCAGTCTGTTGTCGGCGACGAGCGTATTGGCGAGCACGCCGCTGAGGCTCGCGCTCGCGCTGGCCGTCGCGATAAACCCGGTGTCGTTGCCCGCGAGCGTGTTGCTGAGCACCGCGGCATGCAGGCTGCCGGCGGTTGCGAGCAACGAAATCGCGCCCGGCTGGGGGCCCGTGATATCGATCGTGCCTGTCACGAGATTGTTGACGACGTGCGCATCAAACGTACCGGCCGCACCGTCTTGCACCAGCACGATACCGCCGTAGTAGCCGGTCGCCTCGATGCGGTTGTAGCGCACATCCACCTCAGCCGTGCCCACGCCGTTGCTCATGCGGATCGCGCCCCGCGTGCTCCATATGCCACCTCCCAGGATCGCGTTGCCCTCAATGACGCCGGTGGTCGGCCCGGGCAGGTCGTCCACGCCGATGGCGGCGATGTCGTCGCCCTGCAGGAAGCCGAGATCGATCTCGTTGTCCATGACGGTGAAGTGAGTGTCGCCGGTGGGATTGCTTCCGAAGGGCCGGATGGCGATTGCCGTGCGGTTGGCATCGAGTCCTTGGGCCTCGACGACGTTGTCGCGAATGGTCACGTAGAAAGGGCCGCTACCGCGCGTGTAGGCAGTGATGGTCCCGTCACGGACAGTCATGCCTTCGACCACGATTCCGACCAGCGTATCGGCGCCAAACACGTCAATCGCATCGGTCGAAGACGCACTCGCCTGGAACACCGGCGAAAAGCCGATGGCCGGGCGCAGGTTCAGGCTCTTGCCAAAAATCTCGATCGACTCGGTGATCGGACCGTTGCTCGCAATTTCAACGATCTCGCTGCTTGACGCGTGGTCAATACACGCTTGCAGCGTCGTATTGCACGGTGATGGCCCCGGCCAGGTCCAGATCGTCGTGCCGGCGGTCGCGGGCGAACAGGCCATTGTGAGGATCGTGAGTGGAACGGAAGCTCGAAACCAGAGGGAAAGCGGGGACATGAAGCGATTCCTGCGCGAGGGGATGGTCAGGAGAACGACGTTTCAGCGCCGATTCGGACATGTAAGCGCTGCGACCCCCGCGGGTCGTTCGCTGTCTTCGCGCGCCGCGTTTGCTCAGCGATACCCGGCCGCCTGCAGCTCGAACAACTCTGCGTAGCGCTTGCCCGAAGCAAGCAGCTCTTCGTGTGTGCCGACCTCCTCGATGCGCCCGCCTTCGAGTACGAGGATGCGATCTGCCATGCGCACGGTCGAGAATCGGTGTGAGATCAGCACCGCGGTTTTCGCCGCCGACAATTCCTTGAAGCGCTCGAACACCTGGAACTCCGAGCGCGCATCAAGCGCCGCTGTCGGCTCGTCGAGAATCAGCACGTCGGCATCGCGCATGTAGGCGCGCGCGAGCGCGATCTTCTGCCATTCACCGCCGGACAGGTCGATCCCATCGCGGAACCGCTTGCCCATGACCTGGTCGTAGCCTTGCGGCAGACGCTGGATCACCGAATCGGCGAGACTTTGCTCGGCGGCGCGCACGATCCGGTCGCGATCGTCGATCGCGTCGATGCTGCCGACCGCGACATTGGTTGCCGCAGTAAACGCATAGCGTACGAAGTCCTGGAAGATCACGCCGATGTGCGCGCGCAATTGTGCGAGGTCGTACTCGCGCAGGTCTCGCCCATCGAGCAGGATGCGTCCCTCGTCGGGTTCGTACAGGCGTGCGAGCAATTTCACCAGGGTCGTCTTGCCGGCGCCGTTCTCACCGACCAGTGCGAGCACTTCGCCCGCGCGCAGCGTGAACGACAGGTTGCGTACGGCCCAGCGTTCGGCGCCGGGATAGCGGAAGCCCACATCGTCGAACACGAAGCCTTCGCGCACGGGCTGCGGGAACGGCCGCGCATCTGGTGGTGAAGTAATTTCTGGCTGGGTCTCGAAGAACGAGTAGAGATCATCCAGATACAAGGCCTGCCCGGCGAGTTGCGAAAAACCGATCAGCAGGTTTTCGAGAAGATTGCGCAGGCGCCTGAACGACCCCGACAGGAAGGTCAGATCGCCAATGCTGAATTCGCCACGCACCGTGCGCCAAGCGATCAAGGCATAGGCGAGGTAGTACCCGATCGTGCCGAGCGCGGCAAACAGGCTGCCCCAGATCGCTCGCCGTTTCGCCAGTGCGCGATTCGCCGCGTAAAAACCTTCCGACAGTTCACGATAGCGCTGGATCAGGAAGCTGTTCAGACCGAAGATCTTCACTTCCTTCGCAGTCTCGACGCTGGCCCCGGTCAGGCGCACGTAGTCGAGCACACGCCGCTCCGATGTCCACGCGAAATTCAGTGAATAGCTCTGCGCGTTGAAATGTGCCTCGCCGAGAAAAGCGGGCACCAGTGCGAGCAGCAGCAAAGCGATCAGCCACGGAGCGTAGGCGATCAGACCCGCCGCGAAACTCACGACAGTGATGATGTCCTGCACTTGGCCGAACATCTGGCTCATCAGGGCGCTGCGACCAATGGTTTGTCTTCGAGCGCGATCGAGTCGGTCCTGCATCTCGCTATCCTCGAAATCCTCGAGGTCAAGCGTCGCTGCGTGTTCCATCAAGCGGATGCTCGTCGCGTTCGTGTACTTTTCCGAGAGCAGGGAATCGATCAGCGAGACCACGCGGCCGAGCAGGTCCGCCAGCACCGCGAGTGCGAATTCCGCGCCGAGGAACAGGCCGAGTCGATTGAATCGACCGCTGGCGAGCGCGTCGGTCAGCACCGCGGCGAATCCGCCACCGTCGCGAACCAGCAGCACGACCTCGTCGATGATCAGCTTGCCGACCAACAAGGTCAGTACCGGCAGTACCGCGCGCACGGCGCGCAGGCTGAGATCCGCAATCAGCAGCGGCGAACTGGTCGCCCACAACTCGCGCATGAACGGCGGCAGATTGCGCAGGGCGATGAAGCGTTCGCGCAGATTCTTCGGCGGCGGCCGTGGATTCGGCGCCTCTCGGGGACCGCCTCGCGGTGGTTGTGCCGGAGCCCCCGGCGTGGCGCGCCCTCCCATGCTGTACTGACGCGGCATTCGTGAACTCCATCAAGCTGCCGCGAAGAATCGCACAAGTTTTGCGGTCGCGACCCTGCGGTTTCAGTAAAGATCGACCGGGTCGACATCGATCGACCAGCGCAGCTGGCGTTCGCCGGGTACCGAGCGCAGCGCTTCGAGCCAGTCGGGAAGGAAAGCCTGCAATGCGGGACGCTCGGCGGATTCGATCAGCACCTGGCCGCGAAACATGCCGCCGCGCCGAGCCATCGGCGCGGCGAGTGGTCCGTGTGCAACGATCGCCGGGTCGCTTGCCGCGCGCATGGCTGAGATGAGGAATGCATTGAGCAGCTCTTTATCTTTGGATTCCGCACGCAGCAGCGCGAACTGCGCGAACGGTGGGAAGCCCGCGGCGCGCCGGTCCTGCAGCAGTTGCGTCGCCAGCGCGCGATAGCCGCCGTTCAACAAGACAGCCAACAGCGGATGCGCGGGATCATGCGTTTGCAGGATCACGCTGCCGGCCCGCTCTGCACGACCGGCGCGACCGGCGACCTGTACGACGAGCTGGCCGAGTCGTTCGCTGGCGCGGAAATCGACGCTGTACAAGCCTTCATCGACACCAAGCACGACGACCAGAGTGAGATGCGGCAGATCATGGCCCTTGGCCAGCATCTGCGTGCCGATCAGGATGCGTGCGCCAGCATCGGGCAGGCTGTCGAACAGCGCATCGCGCACGCGCCTGCCACGTGTGGTGTCGCGATCGACGCGTACGATGGGCACCGCGGGGAAATGCGCGCGCAAAGCTTCCTCGATCCGTTCGGTGCCTTCACCGACTGCATTCAATGCCAGGCCGCCGCAGGATGGACATGCGCGTGGCGCCTTCTGTTCGAACCCGCAGTGGTGACAGCGAAGTCGGCCCGCTGCCCGATGCCAGGTCATGGCGCGGTCGCAATGCGGACACTGTGCGCTCCAGGCGCAGTCGTGGCAGAGCAGCACCGGCGAATAGCCGCGACGATTGCGGAACACCAGCACCTGTTCGTCGCGCGCGAGGCAGGCCGCGATTGCCTGCAGTGTCGGTGCCGCGAAGCCCTCCTGCAGTCGCTGTCGTCGCAAGTCGACGACGTGCAACGCAGGTGGCTGCGCCATGCCGGCGCGATGCGTCAGTCGCAGCAGGCGATAACGTTCCGCGGCGACGTTGGCAAGGCTCTCCAGCGACGGCGTCGCCGATCCCAGTACGACCGGAACATCGAGCGCCTTGGCACGCATCACCGCGAGATCGCGCGCGTGATAGCGGAATCCCTCCTGCTGCTTGTACGAAGCATCGTGCTCCTCGTCGACGATGAGCACGCCAGGCTTCGCCAGTGGCACGAAGATCGCCGAACGCGTACCCAGAATCACCGACGCCTCGCCGCGCGCGGCAGAGAGCCACGCGCTCGCGCGTTCGGTTTCTCCGAGACCCGAATGCAGCGCGGCGATCTCGATGCCGAGTCGTTCGCGGAAGCGCCGCAATGTCTGCGGTGTCAGGGCAATCTCGGGCACCAACACGAGCGCCTGGCGACCGCGCGCGAGACAGTCGCGGATGATCTCGAGATAAACCTCGGTCTTGCCGCTGCCGGTTACGCCATCGAGCAGAAATGAGGTGAAGCCGGCCCCGCTCGCTATGACGGCGTCCGCGGCGCCGCGTTGCTCGTTGTTGAGTGGCGGCCCCGCGACGCCCACGCGAGCGAGGGCATTCGTCGCAACGCGGACGCGTTCAATCCAGCCGTGTGCGAGCGCGGTACGCGCTGTCGCGGTGGAACCGACGTCGGACGCGAGCTGAGCCGATGGCGTCGGTCCCTGCGCAAGGATATCCAGCAAGAGACTGAGGCGTTTGCCGCGCCGACGTGCCGGATCGCTACGCGCCGACTCGCCGGTCGAGGTCAGGCGAAATGCGGCGACGCCGGTTTCCGGAAGGGCTCGCGCCGAACGCAACGCAACCGGTAGCGCGGCTTGCAGCACCGCGCCGAGCGGATGCTGGTAGTAGCGCGCCGCCCAGCGCAAGCTGGTCATCAGTTCAGCGGTGAGCAGCGGCGTCTCGTCGAGCACGGATTCGACGACTTTCAGGCGGTCGTCATGAACCTCGGATACTGCGCCATGTTCGATCGCGACACCGACCACGTGACGTCGTCCGAACGGAACCAGTACGCGGCAGCCCGGCGCGACGACGCTCTCGACGCGATAGTCGAACAGCGAGTTGAGCGGGACGGGGAGGGCGACGCGGAGGATCGAAGTCATGGCATTCGGTGGCGCAAGATCCGCGCGCTGCCGAGTGTAGCCGGGTGCGCTGTCAGCAGCGGACACCGCTTGCACATCGTTTCTGACGAAACCTTCAGGAAGATGTCTTAACTGGTTATCGGAGTTGAGGATTTATGCTTATCCACAGAATTTGTGGATAAGTCTGTGGATGAACCTCATTTCACGCGTCCACGGAGCGCTACGTTGGGCCGCGGCGTACGGGTTGGTGAATCTTTAATCAATCCGTAATGTGCCTTATTTTTCAACGCGTTAAATGGAATATGACGGACCTGTCACGCAAAATACTTTTCCTCCACAGGATGTCGGTGGTGTCCAGGCCTATCTGTGTACAAGTGCTTGACAGGGGTGTCGCGACTCGCTCCGTCAATGCCAATGCGGGTATCGCGTCAACGGCACGCTTCCGGCGGCGTTATCCACTGACGAAAGATCCTCGAAAGGCGGACGGATAATGCTCGCACAATCGTGTTTCATGAATGGACTCGACCGCATGCCCTCCGCGCCTGCGACCTCCGCCGACGAATCGCATGAGGTTGAGCGCTTTCTGCGAGAAGCTGAGCGGCGCGCGCTGCGCATGGCGGAGTTCTCGACTGGGAATCGCGCTGAGGCTCTCGATCTTGTGCAGGACGCGATGTTCGGCTTCGTACAGCACTACGCTGCTCGCCCGGCGGGCGAATGGCCGCCGCTGTTCTGGCGTGTCCTCGACAGCCGTATAAACGACTGGCATCGGCGCCAGCGCGCGCGCGGCCGCTGGCTCGGCTGGTTCGAGCGTGCTGACGATGACGGTGAAGACCCTATTGCGGCTGTGCCGGACCTCGGCGAGCAGGGGCCGCTGGCGCGTCTCGCTGATGGCGAGGCGTCCCAGGCACTCGAGCTGGCGTTGCGCGCGCTGCCATTGCGCCAGCGCCAGGCTTTCCTGTTGCGCCTGTGGGAAGGCCTCGATGTTGCCGCGACGGCAGCGGCGATGCGCTGCAGCGAAGGTAGCGTGAAGACCCATTTGTTTCGTGCGCTGGGGAATCTGCGCAAGTACCTGGAGGCGTATCGATGAACAACCGGCCGAACGAACCGTCACGGTTGAACGAGCCCGCGCGATTGGGGGAGGCTTGGGTCGAACGTGCGGTCGCACTGCTCGACGAATCCACGGATGCGCTCGACGCTGCGACTTTGTCGCGCTTGAACCGCGCGCGCCAGGCTGCGCTCGCCCAGCGCCGCCCGGCGCTGTCGCGCTGGATGATCGGCGCAGGTTTCGCAGGAGCCGCGCTGGCGCTGCTGCTTGCGTTCGGTATCGGCCAGCGCCATACGCCGTCTCCCGCGGGTGCGCCGGTGGCCATCGAGCAGGTTGGCGATGCGGATGCGCTGGCAAGCGACGACAATCTCGATCTCTATGAAAACCTCGATTTCTATGCGTGGCTCGACGCCCAGCAGCAGGACGGCAATGGCTGACATCGTCCGCTCGAATCCCGCTCCAAGGACGAGGCCATTGCCGCAGCGATGCCTGGCGCTTTTGCTCGTGGCGTGTGTGCCGGTCTACGCTGATGCGGCGCCACCTGCTCCGTCAACCGTGACCGAAGCAGGTCCGGTGAAGGACGCGCAGCGCATGGCAGCGACTGCATGGTCCAGCCTGGATCCACAGGAACAGCAGGTGTTGACACCTCTTCGCGCGCAGTGGGCGCAGTTGGCGCCGTTCCAGCAGCAACGCCTGCGGCGGGTTGCCCGTCGTTGGCTGGAGGGACCGCCTTCGCGGCGCTCCGCGATCGAGCAACGCCTGTCACGTTGGGCGGCGATGACGGCCGAACAGCGGGATGCGCTCGGCACGCGCTACGAGAAATTCAGCCAGCTCGCGCCGGAGCAACAACAGGACCTGCGCGACGCCTACCAGCGTTTCAGCGCGCTGCCGCCAGAGCAGCGCCAAACCCTGCGTGAGCGCTTCGAGAAGATGACGCCGGGCGAACGCGCGGCGTTTGCAGCTGGCGCCGAAACGGCACGTCGCAACCCGGGCTGGCAGCGCTTTATGGCGGACATGCCACCGGCCGAGCGTGCTGCCACACGGGCGATGTGGTTTGCTCTAAGCCCGCCGGAGCGCCACGCGCTGCGTCGCCATCTGCGATCTCTGTCGACGGCGCAACGCGCGGAGCTGCGCACGCACCTGCTCGCGATGACGCCGCAAGAACGCAATGCGTTCATCGCGCAATTGCAGCGAACTAACGCCGATCCTCGATGATCGGGCGTTTCACGCGCGTCGGACCGCCATGTTCCGTTCGCGTCGGGCGCGGCCTCATGCTGCCGAAGTCGACGTGCCGCTTCGCCAGGTTTCGACAACGTACGCAATGTGCATGGCGTTCGGGCCTCCGGGCAGGAACCCGCGTCACGTTGGACCGTCTGCGTCAGCGTTGAACGCGCAATCGCTTGGCTCAAGCGGCCGGCTTAGCCGGTCGCGAGGCCAACCACGATGGCGCCTGCGAGGCCAAAACTCAGCATTACGACATAGCAGAGGCCGACGAAACCAAATTTCATCGTCGTCATGAACCAGCCTTGCCGATAGACGCGTTTGGCCATCAGGAACAGATAGATTGGTAGCCAGGTCCACATCAAGGCGCGCAGCAACGTCAGCACTGGCAGTGTCGAAGGCAAGTCCGTTGTCGCCCAGCCAATCAGCAATTGCACGATCGCGAGCAGCAGCAACGACATGAAGATGAACGCGTGGCTGTGCAGCGCAACCATCAGGTGCTCCATGTAGAGACGCCGCTTGAACAGGTACATGACTTTCAGCAGTACCGCGAACAGCGGCATCAGCACGAACAGCGTCTGCGGCAGCACGGAGAACACGCTCGCGATCAGATGCCGTGGATCACGTCGCGCCGCAATCAGGTTTTCCTTCGCATGGCCGACGGCATCGTTGAGTTTGGTGTTCGCGAACACCGGTAACCAGCCAATCGAGACCGGATGCGTAGCCGGGTCCCACGGTTTGCCGTCGAACGAAATGGTGTCGTCCTCGCCCTGCGGATCCGGCGGCGGAACCTCACCCTTTGCCTTGGCCTCGTCACGCATCTTCAGATATGCCAGGCGCGCGTCAGACTGCTTGCGGATGCCCTTTTCGGCTTTGTCCAGAGACGCCTTGGCGACGTCGGGCATGCTGGGCGCGGACTTCGCGGTTTCGATTCCGCTCAACGCCATCTTTGTGCGTTTCTCCACGTCGGCAACGCTTTGCGCAGCGCTGATACCCTTGCCGTTTTCGCCGAGGTCCAATTGAAGGCCATCGAAGTTGACGCTGGCCTGGATCGCAAAGAAGGACACGACACACAAGAAGAAGAACAGCCGGAACGGCGTCACGTAGCGCGTGCGCCGGCCGGCGAAATATTCGTCGGTCAGATAGCCCGGTCGGAAATACAGCGGACCGATGCTGCGAAACACACGCGAATCGATGTTGAACACGGTGTCCGCGACATCGGCCATCACGCTCGCCAGGTGCCGGATCATGCCCTTCTCTGGCTGGCCGCAGGCATGGCAGAACGGACCATGCATCGGCGCGCCGCAGTTCGCGCAGGTCTTGCCGCGTTTTTCAGCAGGCGCAGCTGCAGGCGCGGGCGGCGGTACGCTGGGAATTTCGACCGGATTTTCTGTCGCGGGGTCGTTGCTCATGCGTCGATCGAGGCTCCGTAATACGCGAAGTTCCGGGCGCTCGATGAGGAGTCTGCCGGACCATTGAAAGCTCGGGTTGCCAATGTGTCTATGCGATCCGCGGCTTCGCCGATTGTTGGGCCATGGAACCATTGTCAGCTTGCGAATCGGCGAAACTCTGTCCTCGCGCAGCCGGCTCTGCGCCTCGACCACGAAAATCCGACAAACTCCCGGACTTGCGCGCACAGGTTTCCCCCATGCCGACCATTTTACATCGCCGACGGCCGCGCCTAGCGCGCGAGCTGCAAGAAACATTGCGTCTCGCGGTGCCGCTCGTGTTTGGCCAGCTTTCAGCGGTCGGCATGAATGTAATCGACGCGCTGCTCGCCGGTCACCTCGACGCGCATACGCTCGGTGCAGTCGCGATTGGCACCAGCGTATGGATGCTGGCAGTCGTGGTCGCGATCGGCGTGATGATGGCACTGCCACCATCGATTGCGCAGCTCAATGGAGCGGGACGTCGCGACGCGATTGGTCCCTTGTTCCGTCAGGCCTTGTGGCTCGCGCTGGCGCTGGGCGTCCTGCTCGGGCTGGGCATGCGCATTGGCGGCGAGCTGCTGGTTGCAAAAATTGGTGTAGATCCTGCCCTGGTGCCCGACGTCAACCGGTTCCTGCACGCAATCGCGTTCGGCGCGCCGGCGCTGACCGTGTTTTTCGCGTTGCGCGGTCTGGGAGAAGGTTTCGGATTGACCCGGCCGACGATGTATTTCAGCGCGCTCGGCCTGTTCCTGCTCGCGCCCATCGGGTACGTACTGATGTATGGCGCATTCGGCTTGCCGCGGCTCGGTGCACTCGGCAGCGGCATCGCGACCGCGCTGGTCCTCTGGTTGCAGACGATCGCTTTTGCGATCTATGTCGCGCGTCGCCGCCACTACCAAGACCTGCATTTGTTTGCCCACTTCGAGGCACCGAACCGGCAGGCTCTCGCCGAGTTGCTGCACACCGGCGTACCGATGGGCGTGACCCTGCTGATGGAGGCGGGTCTGTTCGTCGCGGTCGCGCTGGCGCTGGGCACGCTCGGCACCAATGTGGTTGCCAGCCACCAGGTCGCGATCAATATTTCGTCGGTTGCGTTCATGGTGCCGCTTGGTCTCGCCATGGCGACAACGGTACGTGTCGGTCACGCGGTCGGTCGCGGCGACGCGCCTGGCGTGCGCGAAGCCGGTCTGGTCGGCATCGGTCTCACCCTGTGTGCACAAACGATCTCGGCCGGGCTGATGCTCGGATTGCCGCAGCAGATCGCGTCGCTCTACACCGACGACGCCGGCGTCAGCGCGCTCGCAGCGCAACTGCTCGTACTGGCTGGCCTGTTCCAGCTTTCCGACGGCTTGCAGGTCGCGGCGAACGGCGCGTTGCGCGGTCTCAAGGACACGCGCATGCCGATGCTGATCACCATGTTCGCCTATTGGGGTGTCGGCATGCCGTTCGGCTGGTGGCTTGCATTCCGCGACGGCCTCGGCGCGCGCGGCATGTGGATGGGCCTGATCGCGGGTCTGAGCGTGGCCGCAGTGCTGCTGACGCGGCGATTCTGGAAATTGGCGCGTATTCCTGAGCAGGCGTGACGTAAGCGACATGCGTGTTGCGCCGCCAATCGGGTACGCTGGCCGTCAGTGAAGCATGTCGCCGATGCGTCGTGCCCAGGAGAAATCGATGTCGACTCAACCACCCGGCGCAATCGGCCGCTTTTTTCGCGGGATCTGGAACGCGCTGAACTTCACGCGCCGGCTCGTGTTCAACCTCATCTTCGTGCTGGTGCTGATCCTGTTCATCGGTGCGCTGTTCGGCTCGCGCCCGGTGTTGTCACCGCGCACCGCCCTCGTGCTGAATCCCAAGGGTTCGATCGTGGAGCAGTACCGCACCGATCCGGCCCAGCGCGCACTCGGCAGCCTTGCTGGCAACGAGGTCAAGGAAGTCCAATTGCGCGACCTCCTGCGCGTCATCGATGCGGCAGCGAAGGACAGTCACATCGAGCGGATCGTGCTCATCCCTGACGAAATCGAGGGCGTCGGCCTTGCCACCGTGCGCGAGATCGGTGCCGCGCTCGACCGCTTCAAGGCGAGCGGCAAGGAGGTGATCGCGGTTTCCGGCGGCATGGGACAGAACCAGTATCTGCTTGCCGCACACGCCAATCGAATCCTGCTCGATCCCGATGGCGCTGTGCTGCTCGAAGGTTTGGCGAACTACCGAAGCTATTTCAAGGACGCCCTGGACAAGCTCGGCGTGCAAGTGCACCTGATCAAGGTTGGTACGTTCAAGTCCGCCGCCGAACCGTACATCCTCAATCAGGCATCCGATGCAGCGAAGGAAGCCGACAGCTACTGGATGGGTGGACTGTGGCAGGAATACCTCGCCGATGTCGCCGCGCTGCGCAAGATCGACGCAGCAAAAATTGGTGACGATATCGCGCACTACGACGAACGCGTCGCCGCGCACGCAGGCGATCTGGCCCAGCTCGCGCTCGACCAGAAGCTGGTCGATCAGCTCGCTACCCGCGGCGAAGCGCGCGCGCAACTACGTTCGCTCGGCGCGGCGGAAGGCAACGAAGGATTCCGCCAGGTGGATTTCAAGCGCTATCTTGCCAGTCTGGCCAGCGAGAGCCTGCCGCACTTCGGTGCCGAAGTCGCTGTGGTGGTCGCGCAAGGTGAGATCGTGCCCGGCGAACAGCCGCCAGGCATGGTCGGCGGCCAGTCGACCGCGCAACTCGTGCGCGCCGCGCGCGAAGACGACAACGTCAAGGCGATCGTGCTGCGTGTCGATTCACCCGGCGGCGATGCGAGTGCGTCCGAGTTGATCCGGCGCGAGCTTGCGCTCGCGCGCGAGGCGAAGAAGCCGGTCATCATTTCGATGGGCGACGTTGCTGCCAGCGGCGGTTACTGGATCTCGATGGACAGCGACGAGATCTGGGCGCAGCCGAACACAATCACCGGCTCGATCGGCATCTTCGGATTGCTGGTGACCGTCCCGGACACGCTCGCGAAGCTCGGCATCCACACCGACGGCGTCGGCACCACACCTCTGGCCGGCACGCTCGACATCCGCCGCCCGCTGTCGCCGCAACTCGAGGCAATCCTCAACAGCGTGATCAGGCGCGGCTATAACGAATTTGTCGGCAAGGTCGCAAGAGCGCGCGGCAAGACGCCAGAGCAAATCGATGCGATTGCGCAGGGACGCGTATGGAGCGGCGCGCAGGCGAAGGAACGCGGCCTGATCGACAAGCTCGGCGGCCTCGACGATGCGATTGCGGCCGCCGCCGCGCGCGCCAAGCTCGGCACCGACTACTCGGTCCACTATGTCGAACGCGAGATGAATACCTGGGAACGCGTGGCACTGGCCTTCGGCAACAGCGATGCGATGGCGCGCGCGGCGCGCTATGCCGGCTTCGCAATGCCCTCGGGCATCGTCACTGACAGCGACCTGCAGCAGGTCGTCGGTATTGTCCAATCACTGCGTGGCAAGCGATATGG
>JBDSNK010000233.1:0-3166 GCA_039915385.1 Dokdonella sp. | reverse complement strand
ATGGCGCCAACGTCATCAACACTGCGCGCAGCCTCGGCTGACGACGGGCGGAGAAATCAACGATGAGCATGTATACCGAGCAAGAAGCCAAAGCGATCCTCGACAAGGCGATCAAGGCGTCGAAGGCCGACCAGTGCACAGCGACACTGACCGGCGCGAGCGGCGGCAACATCCGCTATGCGTTGAACAGCGTATCGACGAGCGGCTACGTAAGCGATGCAGACCTCGCAATCGAAGTCGCGTTCGGCAAGCGCATCGGCACCGCGACGATCAACGCGTTCGACGACAAGTCGATCGAGGCGGTCGTGCGTCGCGCCGAAGAGCTCGCCCAGCTCGCTCCCGAGAATCCGGAGTTTGTGCCTGCGATCGAGAAGCAGACGTACAAGCCAACAGGCACCTTCATCGAGAAGACTGCCGCCATAACGCCCGAGTATCGCGCCCAGGTCGCCGCCGATTGCATCGAACCGTGCCGCAAGGACAAGCTGATCGCGGCCGGCTTCTTCACCGACTCGCAGAACTTCGCCGCGATTGCCAACAGCAAGGGAAACTTCGGCTACCAGAAGTCGACCGGCGCGGATTTCACCTGCACGGTGCGCACGGATGACGGCCACGGCTCAGGCTGGGTTGCGCGCAATCTCTCCGACATCGGCAAGTTCGACGCGAAGAACGACATCAAGACGGCCATGCAGAAGGCCAAGGGCTCGACCGATGCGAAGGCGTTGGAGCCAGGAAAATACACGGTGATCATGGAGCCAGCGGCAACGGCCGGCCTCATTTCGTTCATGATGTTCGGCTTCGACGCACGCCAGGCAGACGAGGGTCGCAGCTTCCTGTCGAAGAAGGGCGGTGGCAACAAGCTCGGTGAGAAATTGTTCGACGATCGCGTGACGCTCTACGCGGACCCGTGGGACGCAGAAGCCGCCGTATTGCCGTGGGACAACGACGGCCTCGCACGCGAGCGCATGCCGATCATCACCAAAGGCAAGGTCGACTACCTGCAGTACTCTCGGTACTGGGCGCAGAAGCAAGGCAAGAAGGCGGTCGGTCAGCCGGGCAACCTGATCATGGTCGGTGGCGACAAGTCGACCATGGATCTGGTCAAGGGCACCAAGAAGGGTGTGCTCGTCACGCGCACCTGGTACATCCGCCTCGTCGATCCGCAAACTGTGCTTCTGACCGGTCTCACGCGCGACGGCACCTTCTACATCGAGAACGGCGAAATCAAGTATCCAATCAAGAATTTTCGCTTCAACGAATCGCCGGCGATCATGCTCAACAACATCGAAGAGATCGGCAAACCGGTGCGCGTCGGAGACGACGAATCGCCGTTCGTGATGATGATCCCGCCAATGAAGATTCGCGACTTCACGTTCTCGTCGCTGTCGGATGCGGTGTGAGTTTCTTCCTTCTCCCTTCGGGAGAAGGTGCCCGCAGGGCGGATAAGGGAAGGCAATTGTACGTTCGAATTTCGTTGAATCGTGCATGGTGTTTCCCTCATCCGGTGCTTCGTGCCACCTTCTCCCGGAGGGGGAAGGAACGGCTGATATGACCCGCGCCGAATTCATTCGCCTGATCTGTGCCGGCGCGGTACTCGCACCGCTGGCAAGGCATGCACGCGCGGAAGTGGCGGCCTACGACTTCTGGTTCACGCGCCTGATGTACGAGTCAGGCGACTGGGATGTCGACCAGCGCATGCCGTCGAACCTGCTCGACGCTCTGATTCAGTACACCACGTTGCGCGTCGATACGAAGGAGCGCGTGCTGCCGCTTGCCGATCCGCGCATGTTGACCCAGCCGTTCTGTTATCTGGCAGGACACAAACTGGTTGAATTCAATCCAGACGAGCGACGCAACTTCGAGCACTACGTGCGCAACGGCGGCTTCGTCCTCGTTGATGACTGCAACCACGATATCGATGGCCTCTTCGCGAAATCATTCGAGCGCGAAATGGCAGAAATCTTCGGCGCCGATGCGCTGAAGAAGCTGCCGAAGAAACATCCGGTATTCGATAGTTTTTTCACGTTCGACGGGCCGCCCAACACGAACTTCGAACTCAATGGCTGGGGCGACGACCTCGTGCACGAATACCTCAAGGGCATCGAGATCGACGGACGCCTCGGCGTGCTCTACAGCAACAAAGACTACGGCTGCGAGTGGGACTACGACTGGCGCAACAAGCACTGGCTGGCCGAGGACAACACGAAGTTTGCAGTGAACGTCGTCATGTACGCCCTGACGGCATGACCAACACGAATCCATGGACAACGTGATGAATGATGTGGCTACCGAGCAATCCGTGCAGCGCCAGCTCGACAAGCTCACTGCGTTGCGCGATGCGATCGCGCAGGTCATCGTCGGCCAGCGCGAGGTCGTCGAGCTGTTGCTGATCGGCTTGCTCGCAGGCGGCCACTGCCTGCTCGAAGGCGTGCCCGGCCTCGGCAAGACCTTGCTCGTACGTTCGCTCGGACAGGCGCTCGCGCTCGATTTCCGCCGCATCCAGTTCACGCCCGACCTGATGCCGAGCGACATCATCGGCACCGAAATCCTCGAGGAGGATCACGGCACCGGCAAGCGCTTTTTCAAGTTCCAGCAGGGCCCGGTATTCACCAACTTGCTGCTCGCCGACGAGCTCAATCGCACGCCACCGAAGACCCAGTCGGCCCTGCTGGAGGCGATGCAGGAGCGCACGATCAGCTATGCCGGCACGACCCACATCCTTCCGCAACCGTTCTTTGTGCTGGCGACGCAGAACCCGCTGGAACAGGCCGGCACCTATCCCTTGCCCGAGGCGCAGCTCGACCGGTTCCTGCTGCACATCCGCGTCGACTATCCGAATGAAGCGGAGGAGCGCGCGATTCTCGCGCAGACCACCGGCAGTACCAGCGCGCAGATCCAATCTGTGATGAGTGGCGATGAGGTCATCGCATTGCAGAGGCTCACACGCGACGTGCATGTCGGCGCCGATCTGCTCGCCTGGATCACGCGGCTCGTGCGTGCAACGCGGCCGCAGACCAGCGATCTACCCGAAGTGCGCGATTGGGTGCGCTGGGGCGCCGGTCCGCGTGCGGGACAGTCGCTGGTGCTGGCTGCAAAGGCTCGCGCATTGATCCACGGTCGATTCGCGGCAACCCGCGACGACGTCAAGGCGCTCGCTGCGCCGGTCATG
>JBDSNK010000362.1:0-10129 GCA_039915385.1 Dokdonella sp. | reverse complement strand
CTCCAACCGCGCGACCTTTTGGATGCCTTGCTCGCGATCGAGCGGGTACAAGGGCGACGTCGTGATGGCACGCGCTGGGGTCCGCGGACGCTCGATCTTGACCTGCTGAGCTATGCCGACCGTCAATCGAGTGAGCCCCACCTGACCCTGCCTCACCCGCACATCGCCGAACGTGCATTCGTCCTCGTGCCCTGGTCGGAGCTGGATGCGGACATGAATATCCCTGGCGTCGGAGTGGTGCGCGATCTGCTCGAGCGCATCGGTGTCCACGATTGCGTTCCGCTCGACGAGTGCGCTTGAGGTTCTTTGGCGTCGCGGGGAATAATGCCGACCCGATGCCCATCGAGCGGTAGACCCTGATGTATGCGAATGCCGTGAGCAGCGCCCCGGTCACCGTGCCGGAACTCCATGAGCGCAAGCGCCGTGCACAGAAAATTGTCTCTATCACCGCCTATGACGCAAGCATTGCAGCGCGTGCGGATGAGGCCGGAGTGGACTTTGTGCTTGTCGGCGACTCGCTCGGCATGGTCGTGCAGGGTCACGCGAGCACGTTGCCGGTCACAATGGATGCAATGGTCTACCACAGCGCGTGCGTTGCGCGGGGGCTGCGGCGGGCATTGCTGGTCGCCGACCTGCCCTTCATGAGCTATCGCGACTCCGCAACCGCGTTGTCGAATGCGGCACGCCTGATGGGCGAGGGCGGCGTTGCAATGGTCAAGCTCGAAGGCGCGGACTGGGCCTGCGAGGTGATTGATGCACTGACTCGGCGCGATGTGCCCGTGTGCGCACACCTCGGCCTGACCCCGCAATCGGTCCATCGGCTCGGCGGCTACCGCGTACAGGGCAAGAGCGACGAGGCCGCTGAACGTTTGAAGTCCGATGCGCTCGCCGTGCAGGATGCCGGCGCGGATTTGCTCGTGCTCGAATGTGTGCCGGCTGCGCTCGCTGCGGACATCACCAAGGCGTTGCGGATCCCGACGATCGGGATCGGTGCCGGCGTGGATTGCGATGGGCAGATCCTCGTCGTACACGATCTTCTCGGCATCACGTCCGGCAAACGCCCACGATTCAGCAAGGATTTCCTTGCCGGTACAAATTCCGTGGTCGGTGCGATCGCCGCTTATGCTGCTGCCGTCCGCAGTGGCGAGTTCCCCGCCACCGAACACAGCTACTGAGAGCGCCCGTGCAGACGGTCAAGACAGTTTCCGACCTGCAAGCGCTGGTCACCGGATTTGCACGCAATGGCCGGCGCACAGGTTTCGTGCCGACCATGGGCAATTTGCATGCAGGTCATCATTCATTGATTGGACTTGCACGCGAGAGAGCCGACGTCGTCATTGCCAGCGTGTTCGTGAACCCGACGCAGTTCGGTCCGAGCGAGGATTTTAGCCGCTATCCGCGCACGCCCGAAGCGGATGCCGAGGGACTCGCGGCCCATGGTTGCGATGTATTGTTCCTGCCGTCAGTGGTGGATATGTATCCGGACGGCGCCGAGCACACAGTGCGTGTCAGCGTGCCGCAACTCGGGGACGTGCTCGAAGGCGCGATCAGGCCCGGACATTTCGACGGCGTCGCGACCGTGGTCGCGAAACTCTTCAACATGACGCGTCCAGACGTAGCGGTGTTTGGGCAGAAGGACTACCAGCAACTGCTGGTGATCCGGCGCTTGTCGCGCGATCTCGGCTATCCGACCGAAATTGTCAGTGGCCCGATCGTGCGCGAAGCAAATGGCCTGGCGATGAGTTCGCGCAATCAGTACCTGAGTGCAGAGGAACGGTCGCAAGCAGGCGTGATTTACGCGACCTTGCAGTGGATGCGCGACCGGGTGCTCGCTTGCACGCAGTCACGCGATGCCGTTGCGTTCACGGAGATCTCGAAGCAGGCAAATGCTCGACTCGAGAAAGCGAATCTGGTGCCGGAATACGCGCTCGTCCGCAACGCGGACGATCTCGGCGAGCCCCTGGCCAATCAACGCGACCTGGTCGCACTCATCGCTGCGCGCATGGGCAGTACACGGCTGATCGACAATTTGTTGATTTCAACGTAGCTTTTTTGTCCGGCCTTGTGGTATTCTCCCAACTGTCTTGGGGATTTCGCAACGTTTGTTGCAAGATTTCTTGGGCAGCAGGGCGCATTTAGGTAATCGTCACTCCGATTGAGACCCTCGCAGCGGCAATCGCGCGAGGGTTTTTTTTGCCCGTAATCTGCGCATACGCCGAAGAACCAACTGCCTCAGCGCGTTCCTGAGTGGTGTCTCGCGACCCTCTCCGGCAAGACATCTCCATTGACGTCTAAAATGTTGCGAAATAACAACAGCCTTGGGGGCGCTGCATTCGCTACGGCTGGGCAGATTTTCGCGCCAGCTCTCCGAGCGCCCATGCAACGTGCTCGCGCACCAGCGCAGATGTATCGTTGATACGCGACGACAAAGCCGCTTTGACTTCTGCCGTCGCCGGCGCATTGCCGAGCGCAACGGCGATATTGCGCGACCAGCCTTCGTAGCCCGTTCGCCGAATTGCCATGCCTGCAGTGCGATCGAGAAATTCCTGCTCGGTCCACGCAAACAGTTCAGCGAGGCTGGCCCGATCAAGGCCATGGCGTGGCGCGAAGTCTGCTTCCGGCGTGCTCTGCGCGAACTTGTTCCAGGGGCATACAAGCTGGCAGTCGTCGCAGCCGAACACGCGGTTGCCGATCAGCGATCTCAGATCCTCCGGAATCGATCCACGCAGTTCGATCGTCAGATAAGAAATGCATCGGCGCGCGTCGAGCTGGTAGGGCGCCACGATCGCCTGCGTCGGGCAGATATCGATGCAGCGCGTACATGTTCCGCAATGCGGCGTTTCCGGCGCGTCGATGGGTAGCGGCAAGTCGGTATAGATTTCGCCAAGAAAGAACCATGAACCTGCGTTGCGACTCAACAACAAGGTGTGCTTGCCGATCCAGCCCAGACCAGAATTTCTTGCGAGCGCCTTCTCCAGCACAGGCGCAGAATCGGTGAACACGCGATGGCCGAAGGGGCCGGTCACTTCGCTGATGCGCTCGGTGAGTTTCTGCAGTCGCCCGCGCAGGATCTTGTGATAGTCGCGACCGAGTGCGTAGCGCGACACGTAAGCGCGTTCGCCATCGCCGATCACATCCCATGCCGTTGCAAGTTCCGGCGGCGCGTAGTCCATTCGCGCGGAAATCACGCGCAAGGTTCCAGGATGCAGGTCCGCAGGTCGGCTGCGCCGGGTCCCGTGGCGTGCCATGTAGTCCATCTCGCCATGAAATCCGGCGTCGAGCCAGTTCAGCAGATGGGCTTCATCCTCATCCAGCTCGACGCCGCAGATGCCGACATGCTGGAAGCCGAGCTCGGCACCCCAACGGCGGATATCCGCGACGAGCGTGCAGGCGTCAATGCGGCTGTCGATGGAGTCGGAGGCGTTGGACATACGAAGGAATGAATTTCAGTCGCACAGCATAGCGCGCGCGACGCACACCTATAATCGTCGGATGCATCCGACCAACCGCACGACAGCGCTCTACACCGCAAGCCAGGTGAGAAGTATCGATCGGTATGCGATCGGGTACCTGCACATCGCGGGATTCGAGCTCATGCAACGTGCAGCGGAGGCGGCTTTTTCAGTGTTGCGCGAGCGCTGGCCCTTGGCGCGCCACATCGTTCTTCTGGCCGGCGCCGGCAACAATGGCGGCGATGCATTCCTGCTCGGCACTCTGGCGCGGCAAGCTGGCTTTGCTGTCGATGCGCTTGCGCTGACTGGGGCGTCTGGAGCGGACGCGCTGCGCGCGCGGCTGACTTTCGTTGCAGCAGGCGGGCGTGTTGTCGATGCGGTTGAGGGCACCGAAATACCCGCAGCCGATGTCTGCATTGACGGTCTGTTCGGTACTGGCCTCAAACGACCCGTGCACGGTGTTGCGGCGCGATTGATCGAGAAACTCAATGGATCGCCGCTACCCGTGCTCGCGCTCGATCTGCCATCGGGTCTCGACGCTGATAGCGGCAGCCAGATGGGGGTCGCCGTGCGCGCTGACGCAACGATCAGTTTCGTCGCCTGGAAGCGCGGCCAGTTCACAGCGGATGGCGGCGCTTGTTGCGGCATGCGCACGCTCGCGATGCTCGATCTCCCTGAAAAGGCGTATGTCGATTTCGTCGCGGATGCGGAACTCCTCGATGATTCGATCGGCAACGTGCTGTCGCCGCGCTATGGCAATTCCAACAAATCCAGTTTTGGCCACGTACTTGCCATAGGCGGTGACACTGGCATGGGCGGCGCGATCCGGCTGAGTGGTGACGCGGCATTGCGCTGCGGCGCAGGCCTGGTCAGTGTCGCAACCCGGCCAGCGAACGTGTTCGCGATGAATGCGACACGGCCGGAGCTGATGGCGCACGGCGTTGAGGACTCCACCGCGCTTTTGCCCCTGCTTGAACGCGCGAGTGTCATCGCAATCGGCCCCGGCATTGGACAGGGCGCATGGGGAAAGGCCTTGTTCGAGGCAATGCTCATCAGTGGCAAGCCGGGCGTGATCGATGCCGACGCCCTGAATCTGCTCGCGCAGTCGCCGCGCAAGCTGCATCCGGGCTGCGTGCTGACGCCGCATCCAGGCGAAGCGGCCCGCCTGCTCGGTTGTGACACGCCGGCCATTCAACGTGATCGATACGCAGCAGTGCGCGAACTGGCCTTGCGCTATGCCGCAACGGTTGTGCTCAAAGGTGCTGGTAGCCTGATCGCCGACCCAGATGGCCGCGTCTTCGTATGCCCCTGGGGCAATCCCGGCATGGCATCGGCTGGCATGGGTGATCTCCTGACGGGCGTCATTGCCGCGATGCTCGCGCAAGGACTGTCGGCTGGCGATGCGGCGCGCCTCGGTGTCGCTCTCCACGCACGCGCGGGCGATTCTGCCGCAGGCGCCGCGCCGCGCGGTTTGATCGCGAGCGATTTGCTGCTGCCGCTACATACTCTCGTCAATCGGTTCGCGCCATGAATCGCGATGCGCCGGGCATGGAGCGGTTCGCGCGTGCCAGCATCGATGAGGCGCAGCTGGAAGCGCTCGCCGCGCGCCTCGCTCCCGCAGCGCGGAAAGGTGGTCTGATACATCTTGCGGGCGACCTCGGTGCCGGCAAGACCACGTTCGCGCGCGCCTTGCTGCAGGCGCTCGGCGTTGGCGAACGCATCAAGAGTCCCACCTACAGCCTGATCGAGTCATATCGCGTCGGTGAGCTCGATATCCACCATCTCGACCTCTATCGCATTGCCGATGCTGGCGAACTGGAATGGCTGGGTTTGGGTGATTTGTGGGGTGTCGGTACCCTCGTCCTGATTGAATGGCCCGAGCGCGGAACGGGGCATTTGCCGCCTCCAGACCTGGCCATCGAGCTGCAGCATGCGCGAAACGCGCGAGCCTTGACGGTGCTGGCCGGTAGCGACCGCGGCAGGGAAATGCTCTTGGTCTGGCGGGTCACCGACGACAGCGGCTTCACCAGTGTGATTTGACGGCTTGGAGCAATCTCCTGAATGTAGAATCACGAAGTCGCCGCAGCTTCCGGATTTTCAAGGAAAAAGCTTGCTTTTTACGCGCGCTTTCGAGTTGAATACGCGCCATGTGGGGAATCCGCAACCAAGCTGGGTCGATTGCCTGTTTTGTGGCGCTGTTGCTGGCCGCGGGACCGGCGCGCGCAGCTCAGATCAAGAACCTGCGCATCTGGGCCGGTCCCGAGTACACCCGCGCGGTGTTCGACGTCTCTGGACCGGTCGATTACAAGCTGTTCGAGCTCAGCAAGCCCAGTCGCATCGTGCTTGATCTGCGCGGCAGCGAACTGGGTTCCGAGTTCAGCGCACCGGCTGCGAAAGGCTTGCTGAAGAGCCTGCGTGCGGGCAAGCAAGGCAAAAACGACGCCCGCGTGGTCTTCGATCTGGCCGATGGCGTTCACCCCAAGAGTTTCCTGTTGCCGCCTGCCGACAAGTTCGGCTATCGCCTCGTGCTCGATTTGTACCCGGCCGACGCCAAGACAACGCCGGTCAAGAGCGCGGCGGAGGCCTCCAGTGGCAAGGGACGCAATGTCGTCGTCGCAATCGACGCAGGTCACGGCGGCGACGATCCGGGGGCAACCGGCGCCAGCGGCACGCACGAAAAAGAAGTGACCCTCGCCGTCGCGCGCGAGCTGAAGAAGTTGGTCGACCGCACGCCGGGCATGACCGCGATGCTGACCCGCGATGCCGACTATTTCATTCCGCTGGAAAAGCGTTACAGCAAGGCGCGCGAAGCGAAAGCGGACCTGTTCGTCTCCATCCATGCCGATGCGTTCACCAGCAGCGATGCGCGTGGCTCTTCGGTATGGGTGCTGTCGCCGCGCGGAGCGACCAACGAGGCATCGCGCTGGCTTGCTGATCGCGAAAACCGCGCCGACCTTGTCGGCGGCATATCGCTCGACGACAAGGACGATACGCTTGCCAAGGTCCTGCTCGACCTGTCGCAGGGCGCGACGATGGGCGCGAGCAATTCGGTCGCCGAGCAGGTACTCGCCGCACTGCGCAAGCTCGGGCCGACCCATCGCAACTACGTCGAGCGCGCGAACTTCGTCGTGCTGCGTTCGCCAGACGTGCCTTCCATTCTTGTCGAGACCGCGTTCATCACCAACACGGCCGAAGAAGCGCACCTCAAGAGCCCCGAACATCGCGAGAAGCTTGCGATGGCGATACTCGATGGTGTCAGCGGCTACTTCCGCGCGTCGCCACCGCCGGGAAGTCTGTTTGCCTCGGGCAACACGCGCCAGCGCGCTGCCAGGGCGTCTCGCTATACCGTCGGTCGCGGCGACACGCTGAGTGCGATTGCCGAAAGTCATGGTGTCACGACCGCGCAGTTGCGAGCCGCAAACGAACTTGCCGACGAAGGGGTTCGCGCGGGCGAGGTGCTTCAAATCCCGTCGGGTTGAGACATCGGCCTCGCCGGAGGGGTTTCCTGCATTCGGCTATGATGCCAACCCGTTTTGCGGTTCCGTCATGGCGCGTATCCGTTCTCTCCCTACCGAACTGATCAACCAGATTGCCGCCGGCGAGGTCATCGAGCGGCCGGCATCAGTGGTCAAGGAATTGGTCGAGAACAGCCTCGACGCCGGCGCCACGCGCATCGAGATCGATATCGAGCAAGGTGGCGCCCGTTTGATCCGTATTCGCGACGACGGCAGTGGCATCGATGCCGACGATCTGCCGCTCGCGATTTCAGCGCACGCAACCAGCAAGATTTCCTCGTTCGACGACCTCGAACGTGTCGGTACGCTTGGTTTTCGCGGCGAAGCCCTACCGTCCATTGCTTCGGTGTCGCGCTTCGCGCTGACGTCTCGTCGTGTCGGAAGCGATGCTGCCTCGCGCATCGAAGTCGACGGTGGTAAACCGCGCGCACAGAGCCCGGCACAGCATTCGGTCGGCACCAACGTAGAAGTGCGCGATTTGTTCTACAACCTGCCGGCGCGGCGCAAGTTCCTGCGTGCTGAGCGCACCGAATTCGGACACATCGACGAACTGGTCAAGTCGATCGCGCTCGCGCAGACACACACCGAATTCCGACTCAGCCACAACGGCAAACCGGTACGCCTGCTCAAGGCAGCAGCCGACGAGGGCGAAGGTGGGCGCCGCGTCGTCGATGTGCTCGGCGAAGAATTTCTCGGTCACAGCCTGCGTGTCGAACACGCGGCCGCCGGTCTGCGCTTGCACGGTTGGGTCGGCTTGCCGACCGCGTCGCGTGCGCAGGCGGATCAGCAATATTTTCATGTCAACGGGCGGCTGGTACGCGACCGCCTGGTTGCGCACGCGGTACGCCAAGCCTACGCGGATGTGCTTTATCACGGCCGCCATTCGGCGTTTGTGCTGTTCCTCGAACTCGACCCTGTCCTTGTCGATGTAAATGTGCACCCGGCCAAGCATGAGGTGCGTTTTCGCGAAGGGCGGCTGGTGCACGATTTCCTGTATCGCACGCTAAACGATGCGCTCAGCGGGGCACGCGCGGGTGCGCGCCCGCAAGGCAGCGCGGGCGCAGGAATGGAATTATCCGCCACGGCGGCATTCGCAAATCCCGCTGCTGCTGCGCACGCGTTTGCAGCTTACCGCCAAACGGGGCTTGGCCTTGGTGTGCGCGAGCCGCTCGCCGATTACGCGGCACTGCTGGGCTCGGCGCGTCCCTTGCTCAGCGCGTTCCCTGGCATGGACTTGCGTGCAGGCGATGCCGGCGCGGCCAGCGGGGAGGTTAGCGATATTCCCCCACTGGGTTTTGCACTCGCCCAGCTGCACGGAATCTATGTGCTTGCGGAGAACGCGCACGGCCTCGTGTTGGTCGACATGCATGCGGCGCACGAACGCATCACCTACGAGAGATTGAAAGCCGCGCAGGACGGCGACGGCATCCGTGCGCAGATGCTGCTGGTGCCCCTGACGCTCGCCGTCAGCGAACGTGAAGCCGCCGTCGTCGAGGAGCAGGGTGAGCGTTTCTCTGCGCTGGGTTTCGATATCGTGCGCAGCGGACCACAGAGCGTGGCCGTACGGCGGATTCCGGTTTTGCTTGAGGGTGCCGACGTGGCGCAGCTCGTGCGCGATGTGACCGCCGATCTCGCTGTGCACGGCGAGTCGCGCCGCGTCGAGGAAAGTACCAACGAACTTTTGAGTACGATGGCCTGTCATGGTTCGGTACGCGCAAACCGACGCTTGAGTCTTCCGGAAATGAACGCATTGCTGCGCGAGATGGAAGTGACTGAGCGCTCCGGACAGTGCAATCATGGGCGGCCGACTTGGGTACAACTGGCGATACCGGAACTCGATCGCCTGTTTATGCGCGGTCGTTGATCGGCGTCCCGACAGGCCGTAGTCTCCAGTTTCCTTCGAAACTGCCACTCCCACAGGAAATCCTTCCATGCTGAAAGTCATTGCCCTCGCTGCGGCCAGTTTCGCCGGAGTACAACTCATGTCCGCTACTGTCGAAACCAGCAAGCCCGCGGCCGACTACACCCAGCAAATCGAGACTTGGCGTGGGCAACGCGTCGAGCGCCTCAAAGCGCCGAATGGCTGGCTGAGCCTGATCGGTTTGCATTGGCTCAAGGATGGCAAGAACCGCGTTGGCAGCGCCAAGGACAACGACGTCGTGCTCGCGAAAGGTCCCGCACACCTCGGCGTGATTTCGCTCAAGAGCGGGAAGGCGACCATTGAACTCGATGCCAAGGCGGATGCCACGATAGACGACAAGAAGGTGTTGTCGGCCGAACTGCGCGACGATACGCAAGAGAAGCCCACCACGGTCGCCTTTGGCACCGCCAGCTTCTACATGATCGACCGCAACGGCAAGAAAGGCCTGCGCGTGAAGGACACCGCAGCCGAGACTCGCACTGGTTTCAGCGGCATCGACTCGTTCGCGATCGATCCGTCCTGGCGCGTCGAGGCGAAGTGGGAGGCTTACACACCCGCGCATTCGCTCGACATCCCGACCGTCCTCGGCACCATCGACAAGATGGTTGTGCCCGGCAAGGCCAGCTTTACCCGCGGCGGCAAGACCTACACCCTCCTGCCGGTGCTCGAGGACAAGGAGGCCAAGGAAGTCTGGTTCATATTTGCTGATCGCACGAGCGGCAAGGAAACCTATGGTGCTGCGCGCTTCCTCTACGCCGACATGCCCAAGGACGGCAAGCTCGTCATCGACTTCAACAAGGCCTACAACCCGCCGTGTGCCTTCACGCCGTATGCGACCTGTCCCCTTGCGCCGCCAGAAAATCGTCTCGATTTGTCAATCACAGCGGGCGAGAAGAAATACGTCGCCAGCCATCACTGATACGCCAATTGTCCAGCATGCCCGCCTCAGGAGGGCGTGCTGGATTGATCGGCCGCCCGCGACGCAGGCCATCGGTCGCGGTTCAGTCGCGATATGGATGATGGTGCCGTCCCGCCACACCGGATGCGATGAACTTTCGGCGCCATTCGGGTTCACAGGCGGTCCGCGTTGGAGCCAAGTCGAGCCTCGGTTACACTATTCCGCTTTTTCGACCCGGCATCGCTGCGGGCACGAATCCAGATTCGCACTCATTTCGGAGACACAGGCATGAAGTTTGGTTGGTCACTCGCCCTTGCGGCGCTGTTCGTGACGGGGTCTGCGT
>JBDSNK010000359.1:0-6935 GCA_039915385.1 Dokdonella sp. | reverse complement strand
TTACCTGGACACTAGCCCTCAGCCCGCACCTCCGCTGGTAATAAGAAGTACGAGTACAAGAGCGAGAAGTACGTTGCCGCGAGCACGCAGCAAGCCGGAAACCGCCAGGAGGCGGTTCGTTTCGGCGATGCGGCGGTGGTTGGTGCGCTGCGACATGTGGCCGACCCTAAGGCATCACGTCGGGGTGTGTCAACACTTTATTCAAAATTTGCAGAATGGCGATGCGCGATCGTGGTTTGGACGTCCAGCAGTCCATACGGAACCGTATTCTTCGCGTCGGAGTGCCTTGCGCGCACCGGTCACAGGTCAGTCGCGAAAATTGTCGAACTGCAGCGGCATTTCGAATTCGGCCTTGCGCAGCAACGCCATGGCAACCTGCAAGTCATCACGTTTCTTGCCGGTCACGCGCAGTTTTTCGCCATTGATCTGCGCTTCGACCTTGATCTTCGCAGCCTTGAGCTCGCCAACAATTTTCTTGGCCACGGCCTGCTCGATGCCTTGCTTGACCGTGATGGCCTGACGCGCGGCGGCCACGTTGGTCTCGGGCTCCGCGACATCAAGGCAGCGGTTGTCGATGCCGCGCGTGGCGAGCCGGACGCGCAATATCTCGAACATCTGCTTCAGCTGGAACGTGCTGGTGGCGTACTGCGTGATCACCGATCCGACCAGTTCGAAGCGCGCGTCGCTGCCCTTGAAATCGAACCGCGTGGAAAGCTCACGATTGGCCTGGTCGACCGCATTGGTCAGTTCGTGTTTGTCGACTTCGGAAATGACATCGAAAGAGGGCATGGCTGTTCACTGTCGGGGAAGGCGGCGATTCTAGCGCCAGGCCAGACTTGTGGGGGTTCGAGGCTCAACTGAGCGGTCGAGTCAGGATATCCGGATGGACATTGCAACCGTGCAGCCTGGCCAATCCCGTTGCGACGCCGAAGTCTTCCGGGTCAAGCGTGAGACGGTCGCGGAACGCTGCAGAAGGTCAATGCCGTCTTGCAGCCTTGCCATTTGGTGCTTGTTCAATCCCACTACTCATCGTCTCCAGGAACGCCACAATGGCGCCGCGTTCTTCACGACTGAAGCCCGCGCCGCGATCAGCGGCGGAGTAGTACAGCTCATGGTTGACCGCGTCGCGCAAGGTGGCGATCGAGCCGTCATGCATGTAGGGCGCGGTGTCGGCGACGTTGCGCAAGGACGGTGTGCGGAATTTTCCGATGTCGGTGACGTTGTGCGACACCAGAAATCGCCCGAGCGCAGACAACGCGGTATGGGTCTGTATTGTCTGACCCAGTTGTCGGGAATCACTGGCGAGGGCGCCAGCGACGAGGGACTGCAGATTTGCCTGCAGATGCGTCGCGCCGATGCCCTGGTCGTGATAGGCATCATCGGTCAAAGGCGCCGCGGATTCATGGATCACATGACACGCTGTGCAGCCGGCGCGACCGCGAAAAAGTTTGTAGCCTGCTTCCTGTTGCGTAGTCAGGGCAGCTGTGTCCTTTCCAAACGCGAACCGCTCGAAGGGAGAGGGCTTCGCTTGCAATGTCCCTACGTAGACCGCCAATGCTTTTGCGATGCGTGATGCCTCGATGGCCGTCGTCTTCCCGAATGCTGCTGCATACGCGCGACCGTCCACTACGTTCTCCGTAACGCGATGTTCAAGATCAGCTGCATCGCGCAAGCCGTGTTCCTGCGGGCCGAACAACGGATCGAGCACCATTTGCTCAAGAGTCTGTCGCCTGCCATCCCAAAAGAGCGCCGGTCGCTGGCCTGCATCGATAAGGGACGGGGCGTTGCGCGTACCAACGCGTCCGCCAGTGCCGACGGCAAGCTCGTGCTGGTCAGCGAATGCGTGGCTCGGCGCATGGCAGCTGGCGCAGCTGATTGTGTGATCTGCGCTGAGCGAGGTATCCGCAAACAGCAGCGCACCCAGCGCGACCAAGGCGTCGGCTTGCCTCTCTCCGCCCGACTTCGCGCAAACGGATCCACTAACGACCGAAATCGAAACCGCTATGGCAAGCGAAATGCTGCGTGTCAAGTGCACGGATTGACGGAAAGAATGAGAGCGAAGTGTTCCCATGGTAAACCTTTACACTTAGTCTTCGCCGGTTGATATCGCTGGCGTGATTGGGGAGCGACGCGAGCGACCTCCTGCTTCGATAAACAAATTTTGTACTCCGGGTATCGACGCCCGGCAGGAGGCTGTGTGTCGTACTCGTGGATGCGTTCCCGTTGTATCGTCAAAGGCGTGACAGTATTGCTGTGTCTGGCCGTGGGTGCCGCCGGCGCCGCACAGTTCACCTACGACCCACAAGGTCGGCTCCAGACCGTCACTGACGAAAACAACGTCACGGCGGAGTATGTCTACGACGCGGTAGGCAATCTCCTTGAGGTCCGCCGACACGACACGGATCTTGTGGTTACCTCGTTCGCACCGTCTACGGGTCCGGCGGGGACCTTGGTGACGATCAGCGGTAGTGGCTTTGCGAGCACTACAGCGGGCAACACCGTGACCTTCAATGGCGCCGCAGCGACCGTGGTGACGGCTTCGGCCAGGCTGCTCACTGTCAACGTGCCGGCGGGTGCAACCAGCGGCCGCATAGCGGTGACAGCCAATTCGCTGACTGCGCAGAGCACAACGGACTTTACCGTCACCGCCGACAGCGGTGCTCCGACGATCAGCGATTTCACACCGAAATGCGCGCTGCAGGACCAGACAGTCACGGTCACGGGGACGAATTTCGACATCGGTCCCGATGCCACGCGTGTGGAAGTGAATAAACACATTGCGCGTGCGACGATCACTTCATCCACGAGCTTGAGTTTCATCGTGCCGCGCTCAGACATTGGCGGACGCATCCGCGTCACGACGAAGCAGGGGACCGCAGAGTCCAGTATTCCGTTGGCCATCTGGCCTTCCACGTGGTCATGCAACACGAATGTCGGGAATCAGTGGCTGAATATCGACGCTCTGCCGACGGCAGTCGCGATTCCTGCCAATCAGTACGACCTCGTCTTTTTCACGGGTCAGGCCGGACAGCTTCTAAGTCTGCAGCTCAGTGGCATGACGCCCAATTCGGCCGCTGTGTTCGCCACGCTCATCATGCCGAATGGAGCGTTAGGCACGGCGACACCGTTGACAACCTCCAGCTATTCGTACCACTTGCCCGCCCTTCCGCAGAGCGGCACCTATGCGGTCCGTCTGACGCAATCGTCTGCGACGACCAGTTTCAATATCCAGCTGCAATCGAATCCGCTGATTTCGGTCGACGGTGCCGGCTTTGCGCTCTCGACACTCCCGGGCCAGTCGCGCCGGGTGGCAGTTACCGTGGATGGATCGTCGCGGCTGGGTATTGGCGTTTCGCCTTTCAGCATGACGCCGACGTACGCTTCGGCATCAATACAACTCTATGCACCGGACGGTAGCGCTGTTACTGCGTGGGCAGGATCGAGCAATTCCTGTAGCAGCAATGGACCCGGTTGCCACTTCAACGCGCCGCCCAATTTGACTCCAGGGACGTACACGCTGCTCTGGAGGCCGGCATCCTTCGTCACTGCGCCGGTCACGGGCACGCTGTGGGTATCCAATGACTATCAGGCGACGCTGCCGACAGGCGCAACGCTGCCGATTGATCTCGCACGCTACGGGCGCAACGCGCGACTGCAGTTCCAGGGTACTGCTGGTACGGGCATTTCTTTCAGTCTGACCAGCCTGCATTTTTCGACCGGTAGCCAGTATCTCTACGTCTATGCCTTCGATCCCACCGGAGCGCTGATGTCGAATCTCACCGCCAACGTGGAATCCACTGCAGGCGGCATGGTCACGATTCCGTTTCTGCCTTTGACGGGAATTTACACAATCTTGCTGACGCCGGACTACGGCGGCATCGTCACGCTGGACGCGACATATGAGTCGGGAGCGCTGTTGATCGTCGACGGCGGTCCTGCTCACGCATCCTCCACTCGAGCGGGCCGCGGTTTCCGTTACGTGTTTGACGCGACCAAAGATGAAAAGCTTGGCATTGGCCTGACCAATATCGCCGACAATGCTGGCAGCGCTACGTTCAACGTCAAAGTGTATTGGCCGAACGGCGCGCTGCTGACCAATACGAGCTGCGCTGCTTCCACAGTGTACGCGCCGGGCTGCGAGCTCGACCTTGGGCCAATTCCGGCCGGTCGGTACGCGTTTACGATCGAGCCTCCGCTGGCCGCGACGTCAGCGAGCTTTGACGTGCAGGTCAGCCGTGACGTTGAGTATGTGTTGACCAATGTCCCGCAGCCGATTGTGATCTCACACAATGGGGGTAACGCGCGACTAAAATTCAATGCCGGCCCGGGATTCGGGCAAACGGTTACGCTCTCGGGCCTCGGCACCACGCCATCTTCGCAAGCCGTCGGCTTTGTCACGTTGCGTCCTGACAGTGTAGCGATCAGCGCACGGACGCCGCTCTATTCGGGACTCTTTTTCGTCGACAGCACGGTGCATTCGATCAAGATGGGTGACTTTCCCATCGACGGTACCTATGAGGTGTTTGTGGATCCACAGTACGCCGCAACCGCGAGCTTTATGGCGAGCGTCGATAGCGGGGTGGACACAACGGAACCCGACGCAAATGGCGCGCAAATTCCTGTGCACAAGGCAGTTATCCCGGGTCCATGGGCTCGCAGCGTATTCGGCGGCTCCGTCGGGGATCTCAAGTCGATCGGGGTCGATGTGTCCAACGTGATACATCCGGTCACGTCGTTCGTGACGATCGCGGTATTCGATCCGTTCAACCAAGCTGTGCCCCAGAGAAATTCGACGCAGACCGTTGCCAGCTGTAGCTACGTCAACGTCAATGGCTGTGACTTCGACATGCCGCCGCTCGCGATTCCAGGTTCCTACAAGGTCGTCGTTGAGCTGCCGACTGCCAGCCCGGCCGATTCGACCACACAAATTTCGGTCAATGAGGACATCGTCATCAATGGCATCAGCGGGACATTCAATCTCGATTCCCGTGGCCAGAATGGCTGGCTTTTGTTCAACGGCACTGCGGGTCACCAGCCGCAGCTGACTCTTACGCGTACGTCAGTGACGGGACCTTACCGAGGAGTCGATTTCACCCTTTACACACCCAGCGGAACCGTCGTTTCGTCCAGTCAATTGGCGGGTACGCAATCGACGGTCTCCCAGTTTTATACGTTGCCGACAACCGGTATCTACGCCTTGCTGCTCGATCCGGTGGCGGGCTATGCCACCGACATCACAGCTACCATCACGTCGCCGTAAGGAACGCAGACCATGGACAGAACATCAATGAAATTGCATGCGGCACTGGTCCTGGGCATCGGTCTGCTTACCGCCGTTACTGGCATCGCGGCTGCGCCGAAAGTGATGCTTGGCGCCGCGCACGTCGTCCTGTCGGATGGGCGCTCTCTAGAAGCAGGAGGAAAGGTCGACGGTCACGTCACCGCTCACGTCGACATCACTCAGAGCGACAAGTCCCGACAAGGGCCGCCGCAGGCCATGCTGCACCCACGCTCGGATCACACGGCGACGGTGTTGCCAAATGGTCGCGTGCTGATCTGGGGCGGAGTAGACGAGAGCGGCCATGTGGTCGCGCAGGGTGAATGGTTCGACCCGGCGACCGGGCAATTCAGCGAAGCGAACGGAATCAAGCTGCTGCCTCGCGCCGGGCATAGCGCAACGGTGCTCACGGATGGACGGCTGCTTCTCATTGGCGGCCACGCGGAAAACCTGGGTCGACTCGCCGAAGCCGAAATCTGGGACTGGCGGACCAACCGTTCCGAACTTCTGCCGACGGAACTCTCACCCCCGCGTGAGGGACATAGCGCATCGCTACTCGCGGATGGGCGTGTGCTCATCATGGGACCGGCAGGAGCCGATTCAGCGCTTTACGATCCCGAACGCGTGCGTTTCCTGCAGGCGTCGCAAGACACCACGAAAGCGGCGCAGCCGGCGAATGGCGTCCATGTTGCCGGTTCATCGCCGGCGGCGGATGCACACGATGTCGCGCTCGATAGCGTGCTGGCGGTGCGTTTCGATCCACCGCTTGCATCGGAAACGCTGGACAGCAGTACCGTCACGCTGTTGGGTCCTCATGGTGCAACGCCGATCGATGTCGTCGCGGCAGAGGCCGGGCGTCTTGTCTTCGTAACGCCGAAGCAGGAACTCTTTCCTGCGTCGCACTACACACTCTTCGTGCAAGGCGCGCACGACAAGCAGGGCCATGCATTGCCCTGGTACGGCCTCGATTTTGAAACCTTGCGCATCATGCCCGCCGTGCTTGACCCACGGCTTGAACTGGGCACGGGCTCTATCAGCGATGCCGCTGCGCCGACCTCAGGCAAGAATTCGTCATTGGCCACGTCGCAGGCCAACCGGAAGCCGGCGGCGACAGCGAAGGACAAGACGGTCAACGTGCCTCTGCCCGTCACGGATTCACACTTTCGCTTCACGGAACCGCAAGGAAGCGATGATGAATTCTGGGTGCCGAGTGAAGCGAATCTGGATGGTCACTGGCGCACGCAACGCGCCGTGCCCGCCGACATCAGTGATGCTATCAATCTAGGACTGTCCAAAAACAGCCAGCAAAATGCGTGGCGCAGGCAGACCTTGCGCGCCAGTGGGACTGAAATCAGTGGACGTGTCCTGAGCTTCAACGATCGGCCGCTGGTTGGCGTCGACGTGCGTGTTGGAAAAAATCATACGACAACCGATGCAAGCGGGCGGTTTGTGATCGGCGTAGCGACGGGCCACCAAGAGCTCGAGGTTGATGGTGCGACGATCAATCACTCGGGCGATACCTTCGGACAGTTCGTGATTGGCGTTGACGCCGAAGCGGGCAAGGAAAATCCGGTCAAGCCGATTTATTTGCCAAAGATCCGTCAAAAAGACTGGATCGATATTCCATCGCCGCTACCGGCGGACATGGTAATCCGAA
>JBDSNK010000319.1:0-4037 GCA_039915385.1 Dokdonella sp. | reverse complement strand
GCGCGAATCCAGACCATCTCGCGCAGCGATCCTGCCGGGCACGTACGCAGCCAGGCGCTGTTCTGGATGGCGCAGATGAAAGATGCACGCGCCGCAGCCGATATCACGGCGGCATTGGAAAGCGAGCATTCCGACGACGTGCGCGAGCAAGCGGTATTCGCGCTGTCGCAGCTCAAGGATGGTGAAGCGGAAGACGCGCTGATTGCGGTCGTGCGCGGAAACTATCCGCGCGAGGTGAAGAAACAGGCACTCTTCTGGCTCGGCCAGTCCGGATCACCACGCGCGATCCAGGCACTCGATGCCGTGCTTGCGAAATCGCCGGCCACAGCGAAGGCAACACGCAACTGATCTTCATGCTGCGACAGGACGCGGCAGGAAAATATGCCGCGCCGAAACGCAAAACCGCGGGTGCGTACAAGCGCACCGCCCGAGATGTCGACGTATGCCGCGAAGCGCGCAGGATCAGCGCTTCAGTGCGCGCGAAAACGCATCCGCAAACGCGCTGTTGGCCGCCGCGGTGGCCGGTTTCTTCGGCGCGGCCGCGCGCGGACCGCCGCGTTCGTTGCGCTCCTCACGCGCGGGGCGTTCGCCACGCGTCGCGCCACTACGCGCTTCGCCGGGCACGTCGTCCAGACGCATGCTCAGTGCGATGCGCTTGCGTGGCAGATCGATCTCCATCACCTTCACCTTGACGATGTCGCCGGCTTTCACCGCTTCGCGAGGGTCACGCACGAACGTGTGCGAAAGCGCGGAGACATGCACGAGGCCGTCCTGGTGCACGCCCACATCGACGAACGCGCCGAACGCCGCGACATTCGTGACGCGGCCCTCGAGCACCATGCCGACGACGAGATCCTTGAGATCTTCGACGCCTTCGGCAAAGGTCGGTGCGACGAAGACGGGGCGCGGATCGCGGCCTGGCTTTTCAAGTTCTTTCAGGATATCGCGTACGGTCGGTACGCCGAATCGTTCGTCGGTGAACTGCTCGGGCTTGAGTGAACGCAGGAACGCACCGTCGCCGATCAGTTGTTTCACTTCACGGCCGCAGGAAGCGAGGATGCGTTCGACCACCGGATAACTTTCCGGGTGCACGCCGCCGGCGTCGAGCGGATTGTCCCCGTGAGCGATGCGCAGGAATCCTGCACTTTGCTCGAACGCCTTGTCGCCCAGGCGAGGTACCTTCTTCAACGCGGCACGTGTCGCGAACGCGCCGTGCTCATCGCGGTATTTGACAATATTTTCGGCCACCGCCGTCGACAGCCCCGCGACTCGCGCAAGCAACGGCGCCGACGCGGTGTTTGCGTCGACACCGACCGCGTTCACGCAATCCTCGACGCGAGCATCGAGTGCGCGCGCGAGCCGGGACTGGTTCACGTCGTGCTGGTATTGGCCCACACCGATTGCCTTCGGTTCGATCTTCACCAGCTCCGCGAGCGGATCCTGCAGTCGTCGCGCGATCGACACGGCGCCGCGCAAGGAGACATCCAGTTCCGGGAATTCCTTCGCGGCCAGTTCCGATGCGGAATACACCGAGGCACCCGCTTCGCTGACCACGATTTTCGCCAGCTTGGGATTTGCGAGCTTCTTCATCATCTCGCCGGCAAGCTTGTCGGTCTCGCGCGAGGCAGTGCCGTTGCCGATCGCGATCAACGCGACGTTGTGGCGCATGCACAGCGCGCCGAGTTCCGCGAGCGACTGATCCCACTGCTTGCGCGGCTCATGCGGATACACCGTCGTCGTCGCCAGCAGCTTGCCAGTCGCATCGACGACCGCGACCTTGACGCCCGTGCGGATGCCCGGATCGAGACCCATGACCGCCTTCGGTCCGGCCGGCGCGGCCAGCATCAGGTCCTTGAGGTTGTCGCCGAATACGCGGATGGCTTCTTCTTCTGCGGTTTCGCGCGCGCGCGAAAACAGATCGAGCATCAGCGACAGGTGCAGCTTCACACGCCAGGTGAGACGACAGGTTTCGAGTAGCCACGCATCCGCAGCGCGACCGCGAGCGGCAATCCCGGCATGCACGGCAACGCGGCCTTCCGCTTCGGCATGGCCTTGTTCCGGATCGATCGTCGGACTGAGTTCGAGTGCAAGCACGCCTTCGTTGCGCGCGCGCATCAGCGCGAGCAGGCGGTGCGAAGGAATCTTCGCGATTGCTTCGGCGTGGTCGAAGTAGTCGCGGAACTTTGCGCCTTCGTGTTCCTTGCCTTCGATGAGCTTGGCGCGGATCTGTCCTTTGGACCACACCGAATCGCGCAGCTCGCCCACCAGCGTCGCATTTTCGGAAATCGATTCCATCAAGATCTGGCGCGCACCATCGAGCGCGGCCTTGATGTCGGGCACACCCTTCGCGTCGTCGACGAATGCCGCGGCGCGCTGCTCGGGCGCAATCGACGAATCGTCGCGCAAACCGAGTGCCAGCGGTTCGAGGCCTGCTTCGCGCGCAATCTGCGCCTTGGTGCGACGCTTGGGCTTGTACGGCAGATACAGATCCTCCAGCCGCGCCTTGGTCTCGGCCCCGAGGATCTGTGCTTTCAGGGCATCGTCGAGCTTGCCTTGTTCGGCGATGCTTTCAAGGATCGTACTGCGACGCTCTTCGAGTTCGCGCAAATAACCCAGGCGTTCCTCCAGCAATCGCAGCTGGGTATCGTCGAGACCGCCGGTGACTTCCTTGCGGTAGCGCGCGATGAACGGCACCGTCGAGCCACCGTCGAGCAATTCCACGGCCGCCCTGACCTGCGCGGGCTGTGCGGCAATATCCGCCGCGATGCGTTGTTCGATGCTCATCAACATGCGTTCGATCGGTTCCTGCGTTGTGCGAAAAAACGAAAGGCCGCATACGCGGCCCGTTTGGCCATGGTAGCAAGAAGGGATGCGCGAGAGACGCTTGCACAAGGCGGTGGCCCGTGCTCAGTCGGTCGAGGTATGCGGCCATCGCGCTCCAATCAAGCCATGGCGCGTGGCCGGTCGATGCAGTTACGCTCAAGGTTCGCTTTCGTCCCCACGGTTTCGCATGTCCGTTTCCGCGTCCTCCGGCGTTCTGCGCCAGCAACCTGCGTTCGTGCAGTTCTGGATCGCACGCATCGCATCCGGTTTCGGTTTCCAGATGCTGTCGGTCGCGGTTGGCTGGCAGATCTACGCGATCACCGGACGCGCGCTCGACCTGGGCCTGATTGGTCTCGCCCAATTCATTCCGTCGGTGCTGTTCGCGCTGCCGGCTGGGCATATTGCCGACCAGTTCGAGCGCAGGCGCGTGGTGGTGCTGTGTCAGATACTCGAATGGATCGCGATTGCACTGCTGACCGCGGGTAGCTTCTTCGGCATGCTCGACGAAACACGCATCCTCGCGCTCGTGTTCGTCATCAGCATCGCCAAGGCGTTCGAGTTCCCGCCGATGCAGGCGATGGTGCCCGGACTCGTGCCGGAGCGCCTGCTGCCGCAGGCGATGGCGGCGAGCGCGTCTGCCTCGCAGGTCGCGATGATTGCCGGTCCGGCGATCGGCGGGTTTCTTTACGTGCTCGGTCCAGGCGCGGTTTATGGCGCTTCGGCGCTGCTGTACCTCGCCGCGATCGCCGCTATGACGATGCTGCGCTACGACCACGTGCCGCCACGGCGCGAGCCGGCGACCCTGCGCACCGTCTTCGCCGGTGTTTCCTTCATCCGTGCGCGACCGGTGGTCTTCGGCGTGATTTCACTCGATCTGTTCGCCGTGCTGCTCGGCGGCGCCACCGCGCTGCTGCCGATCTTCGCGCGCGACATCCTGCATACGGGGCCATGGGGATTGGGGCTACTGCGCGCAGCGCCCGCGGTGGGTGCGCTCGCGATGTCGATCTTGCTTGCACATCACGCGCTGAAGAACCGAGTCGGTCCGATCATGTTTGCCTCGGTCGCCGCCTTCGGTGTCGCGACGCTAGTGTTCGCGCTGTCCACGACATTATGGCTGTCGCTCGCCGCGCTGTTCGCGCTCGGCGCATTCGACATGGTCAGCATGGTGATCCGCGGTGCACTGGTGCAACTGGAGACGCCCGATGCGATGCGCG
>JBDSNK010000318.1:0-5742 GCA_039915385.1 Dokdonella sp. | reverse complement strand
CAGGACCCGCTGCATGCCACGCGTGCGCAACTCACGCAGTTGTACGGCAACGCTGCGCCCGCCACCCCGCAACGCGAATTGTTTGCATGAGGCTGACGCACATAAGGCCGAATGCATGAGTGCCGTCACCGACATCGGCGTCGTCGTGGTCACCCACCGCAGCGCGGAGACCATTGATGATTGTCTGTCGCGTCTGCGCCTGGCCGACGGCGTTGTCGCAATTCGCGTCGTCGACAACGCATCTGATGACGGCACCCTGGCAATCGTGCAACGCCACGCCGCGGGCGATACTCGGGTGCGATTCGTCGCCAATCCCGACAATCCCGGTTTTGCGGTGGCCTGCAACCAGGGCGCAACGACCCTGCTCGATTCAGGACATCCCATCACGTGGTTCGCCTTCGTCAACCCAGATTGCCTGGTCGAAGCCGATTCTCTGGCGCAACTGCGCGCCCACGCACGTCAACTCGACAGCAACGCAGGCGGCAACGCATTGGTCGGTGCCGACCTGGTCGGGGAGGATGGCGTGCGCGACCCGGCGGCGCGCCGGCGCGATCCGGACTTCAGTGCGATGTTGCGTTCGCCAGCCACGGCGAACCTTGCCGTGCCAGTGGATATCAATCGCTCGCTGCAACAGGTCGATGCGGTGTCCGGTGCGCTGATGCTGTTGCCGCGCATCCTGTTCGAGCGCGTTGGCGGGTTCGATATCGCGTATCGATTGCACGCCGAGGACATCGACCTGTGCCGACGCGTGCGTGATGCCGGTGCAATCGTCGCGGTCGCCAACGATGTGCGCGTGGTGCATGTGCGCGGCGTCTCGTCCCGATCGCGCCCGGTGTTCGTCGAATGGCACAAGCATCGTGGGTTGTGGCGCTGGTTCGTCAAATTCGAGGCGCCGCATCGCAGCGCACCAGTGCGCGCGGCGGTATTCGCGATGATCTGGGGGCGGTTCCCGTTTGCTGCATTGCGCGCATTGGTCCGGCGCTAGATACTTTTCGTACGAGCGGCTTTAGCCGCGACCTCTTGATCTTCGCGAAGAGGTAGCGGCTAAGCTCCTGCACATCGCGGTCAGCGGTGACGATTGATCTCGTCACGCAACGTCTTGGTGGCGCTCCCAGCAGCTTCAGCGAAATCATCGCCGTTCGAGGCATAGAGGATTGCCCGCGAAGAACTGACGATCAAGCCGGTGCCGTCGATGGTCTTGCCATTGCGGACGACGGCCTCGACATCGCCTCCCTGCGCACCGACGCCGGGGATCAGCAGCGGCATGTCGCCGACGATGGCGCGCACTTCACTTAATTCCCCGGGGAAGGTGGCGCCGACGACCAGCAGGCAGTTGCCATGCGCATTCCATCTTTCCGTGATGGTCCTGGCGACCTGCTGATACAGCGGCATGCCTTGAATATCAAGCTCCTGGAAGTCGCGCGCGCCAGGGTTCGAGGTGTGGCAGAGAAACACGCAGCCGCGGTCGGCGTGATCGAGAAAGGGTTGTGCGGCGTCGATGCCCTGGTACGGATTCAACGTCACCGCGTCCGCACAGTAGCGGTCAAACACCTCGATCGCATATTGCTGCGCCGTGTTGCCCAGATCGCCGCGCTTGGCGTCCAGGATTACCGGTATGCCGGGATGCGCGTTATGGATATGCGCGATCAGCCGTTCCAGCGCACGCTCTGCACGACGTGCGGCGAAATAGGCGATCTGCGGCTTGAAGCAGCTCGTGTATTCGGCCGTAACGTCGACGATGTCGCGGCAGAAGTTGAAGATTGCGTCCGAGTCATTGACGAAGTGCGCCGGGAATTTGCTCGGCTCCGGGTCAAGTCCGACGCAGACAAGTGAGTCGGATGTCGCCCAGCGATCGCGCAATGCCTGCATGAAGCCCATCGTGCTCCTCCATCTTTTCTGCTGTCGTAGAAACGGCTTACGCTCCTACGAAGATATGCACCACTGCAAAACTCAGATCACTTCAACGCCTTGAACCGCAACCGGTGTGGTTGCGCGCCTTCCTCGCCGAGACGACGCTTTTTGTCTTCCTCGTACTCGCGGTAGTTGCCTTGGAAAAACTCGACGTGCGAGTCGCCTTCGAACGACAGGATGTGCGTAGCGATGCGATCCAGGAACCAGCGGTCATGCGAGATCACGAACACATTGCCAGGGAATTCAAGGATCGCGTCTTCCAGCGCTCGCAGTGTTTCGATGTCGAGGTCGTTCGAAGGCTCATCGAGCAGCAGCACGTTGCCGCCCTGCAATAGTGTCTTCGCCAGATGCAGGCGACCGCGCTCGCCACCCGACAGCGTGCCGACCAGCTTCTGCTGGTCTTGTCCCTTGAAGTTGAAGCGGCCGATGTAGGCGCGCGACTGGATCTCCACGCCGTTGATGTTGAGGATGTCGGCTCCGCCGGAGACTTCCTGGAAGACGTTGTGGTTGCCTTCGAGTTTTTCGCGACTCTGGTCGACGTAGGCCAGCTTCACCGTCGGTCCCATCACGATCGTGCCCTTGTCCGGCTGTTCCAGCCCGGTGATCATCTTGAACAGCGTCGATTTGCCGGCGCCGTTCGGCCCGATGATGCCGACGATCGCGCCCGAGGGCACGATCAGGCTGAGCTCGTCGATCAGCAGGCGGTCGCCGAAGCTCTTCGACACGCCCTTGAATTCGACGACGGATTGACCGAGCCGCTCGCCGGGTGGAATGAAGATTTCATTGGTCTCGTTGCGCTTCTGGTAGTCGACCGCCTGCAGTTCCTCGATCCGCGCCAAGCGTGCCTTGCCCTTGCTGCGACCGCCTTTTGCATTGCTGCGCGCCCATTCCAACTCGCGCTGGATCGCTTTCTGCCGCGCTTTTTCGCCGGACTCTTCCTGCTTCAGGCGCGCGTCTTTCTGCGTAAGCCAATCGGTGTAATTACCCTTCCACGGAATGCCCTTGCCGCGATCCAGTTCCAGGATCCACTCGGCGGCGTTGTCGAGGAAGTATCGATCATGAGTGACCGCCACCACCGTGCCGGTGTAGCGCGCAAGGAACTGCTCCAGCCATTCGACCGACTCGGCATCCAGATGGTTGGTCGGCTCATCGAGCAACAGCATGTCGGGTTTCTGCAGCAGCAGCTGGCACAGCGCAACGCGGCGTTTCTCACCGCCCGACAGCTTGCCGATGATCGCGTCCCACGGCGGCAGGCGCAGCGCATCTGCGGCGACTTCCAGCTGGTGTTCAAGCGTGTGTGCATCACCACTGGCGAGGATGGCTTCGAGACGCTGCTGCTTGGCGGCGAGCTTGTCGAAGTCGGCGCCTTCCTCGGCGTAGGCTTCGTAGACCTTGTCCAGCTCGGCCTGTGCGCTGAGCACTTCGCCGACGCCAACTTCGACCGCCTCGCGCACGGTTTGCGCTGGATCCAACTGCGGTTCCTGCGGCAGGTAGCCAACCTTGATGCCCGGCGCCGCGCGCGCCTCGCCGTTGAAGTCGGCATCCACGCCCGCCATGATCCGAAGCACCGTCGACTTGCCGGAACCGTTGATTCCGAGCAGGCCAATCTTGGCTCCGGGATAGAACGAAAGCGAGATGTCCTTGATGATCTGGCGCTTGGGCGGCACGGTCTTGCTGACGCCGTTCATGGTGTAGATGTATTGCATGGAGGCTCCGGGCAGACGACTTCGACCCGCGCATGGCAGGACGGTGGATATCGGGATGGCGCAATTATAGCGGTAGGGCGGGCCCGGGCCCGCCCTACCGACTTCACAACTGATCGGTTCCAAGGCGCCATCGACACGCGTGGAGTGTCGATCAGGTGCAGTTGCGTCGGCCGAAGGCGGGCCGGGGCCCGCCCTACGCTAAACTTTGCGTCTTCCTGAAACGCCGCCGGAGTGCCTGATGTTCCCTCGTGACGCCCGCATCGAAGGCTACGACCCCGTCCTCGCCAAGGCCATCGCCGACGAGCACCAGCGGCAGGAAGACCATGTCGAACTCATCGCCAGCGAAAACTACGCAAGCCCGCGGGTGATGGAAGCCCAGGGCAGTGTGCTGACCAACAAGTACGCCGAAGGCTATCCGGGCAAGCGCTACTACGGTGGCTGCGAGTACGTCGACATCGCCGAGCAACTGGCGATCGATCGGGTCAAGGAACTGTTTGGTGCGGATTATGCCAACGTGCAGCCTCATTCCGGATCGCAGGCCAACCAGGCGGTGTATCTGGCGCTGCTGCAGCCGGGCGACAGCATCCTCGGCATGTCGTTGGCGCATGGCGGCCATCTCACCCACGGGGCAAAGGTCAATATCAGCGGCAAGCTTTTCCACGCGGTGCAGTACGGCGTGGATGCCACTGGCATGATCGATTACGACGAGATGCAGCGGTTGGCGACCGAGCACAAGCCGAAGATGCTGATCGGCGGCTTCAGCGCCTATTCGCAAGTGGTCGACTGGGCGCGCATGCGCCAGATCGCCGATTCGGTCGGCGCGATCTTCTTCGTCGACATGGCGCACGTCGCCGGCCTTGTTGCCGCCGGGGTCTATCCGAATCCATTGCCATACGCACACGTCGTGACGTCGACCACGCACAAGACCCTGCGCGGACCACGCGGCGGCATCATCCTTGCGCAGAACGCTTCGGATGAGCTCGTCAAGAAACTGCAATCGATCGTGTTCCCCGGGATCCAGGGCGGCCCGCTGACGCACGTGATCGCGGCCAAGGCGGTGGCGTTCAAGGAGGCGCTGGAGCCGTCGTTCAAGGATTACCAGCAGCAGGTTGTCAAGAACGCACAGGCGATGGCGAATGCGATTACCGCGCGTGGTTACAAGATCGTGTCAGGTGGCACACAGAATCATTTGATGCTGGTCGACATGATCGGCAAAGGCATTACCGGCAAGGACGCGGAAGCCGCACTGGGTCGCGCCCACATCACGGTCAACAAGAATGCGGTGCCGAACGATCCGCAAAAACCATTCGTCACTTCAGGCTTGCGCCTTGGAACGCCGGCGATCACCACGCGAGGCTACAAGGAAGCCGACTGCGTTGCGTTGGCGAACTGGATCTGCGATGTACTCGATGCTCCGACCGATGAGAACGTCATCGCAGGCGTGCGCGACAACGTAACGAAGCAATGCAAGCAGTTTCCGGTCTATGGGTAAGTTCGTAGCGCGGCTTTCAACCCGCCACGTTTCAATCGCGGAGGCGACGGCGGGTTAAAACCCGCCCGACACATGCATTGCCCCTTTTGCCAGCACGTCGACACCCGCGTGATCGACTCGCGTGTGTCCGATGACGGCGTGACCATCCGGCGCCGACGTGAATGCGAGGCGTGCGGTGAGCGTTTTTCGACACTTGAAACCATCGAGTTGAAACTACCGGTGATCATCAAGGGCGATGGCCGGCGCGAACAGTTCGATGCGCGCAAGCTGCGGGTCAGCTTTGATCGTGCATTGCAGAAGCGGCCCGTGGCCGAGGAGCAGATCGAGTCCGCGGTGCGTGCGGTAGTGCATCAGCTGCGCATGACCACCGAGCGCGAGATCGCATCGCGTCGCGTGGGTGAATTCGTGATGTCCGAACTACGCACGCTCGATCATGTCGGCTACGTGCGTTTTGCCTCGGTGTATCGCTCGTTCGAAGACGTGGCGGACTTCCGCGAGGAGATCGATCGCCTCGAACGCGAGACGCCGGGCGAAGGCCAGTTGCCATTGCTCGGTGGCGCCGTGGTGCCCATCGACAAGAAGAAGCGATGAGATGACGACCGCTGCTTCGACAACAGGATTCACTGCGACCGA
>JBDSNK010000314.1:0-4757 GCA_039915385.1 Dokdonella sp. | reverse complement strand
GATCAGGCAGCGAAGCACTTGTTATGTAGGAGCGGCTTCAGCCGCGATCAGGCAGCGAATCACTTGTATTGTAGGAGCGGCTTCAGCCGCGATCAGGCAGCGAAGCGCTTGTTATGTAGGAGCAGCTTCAGCCGCAATCAGGCGGCGAGGCACTTCTTTTGTAGGAGCGGCTTCAGCCGCGATCAGGCAGCGAATCACTTGTATTGTAGGAGCGGCTTCAGCCGCGATGCTCAGTGGATGGATCACACGCAATGGCAAGCCGCAAGAACAACCTGACCCACGTCGACGCGGCAGGACATCCACGCATGGTCGATGTCGGTGCAAAGCTGGCGACACGCCGCGAGGCCATCGCTGAAGTGCGCGTGCGTTTTCCGGCGTCAGTCGCGAAGACCCTGCGCGCGCAGGATTTGCGCTCGGCCAAAGGCCCGATCATCGACACCGCGATCATCGCCGGCACGATGGCGGTCAAGCGCACGCACGAGCTGATCCCGTTCTGCCATCCGTTGCCGGTTGAAAACTGCCGCATCGAAATCGAATTCGCGACGAAGAACGAGCTGGCGGTCCGCTGCACGGTTGCTCTGACGCACAAGACCGGTGTCGAGATGGAGGCCCTGACCGGCGCGAGCATCGCTGCATTGGCGGTGTACGACATGTGCAAGGCGCTGTCGCACGAAATCGTCATAGACGGCTTGCACTTGGTCGAGAAAAGCGGTGGCAAGCGACGCGTGAAGCAGGGCAGGGCAGTCGCCGAATGAACTACTGCCTGCTCTATTTCGCCAGCCTCGCCGACCGCGCCGGTTGCGCGCGCGAGGATTTCCCGAGTGTCGCACGCACCCCGCGCGATCTGTATGCCGAGGTCGCGGCTGCGCACGCTTTTTCGTTTGCGATCGAGCGTCTGCGTGTCGCCGTGAATGGCGTCCTGGTCGGTTGGGACCATGGTCTCGCCGATGGCGACGAAGTCGTCTTCCTGCCGCCGGTATCGGGCGGATGAAACGATTCCAGCTCAGCGACATCCCGTTCGATGTCGGCGGCGAGCGCAGCGCGCTCGATCATGTGGCGGCAGGTGCCTGCGTCAACTTCGAGGGTTGGGTGCGCAATCACAATCAAGGGCGCGCCGTGTTGCGACTGGACTACCAGGCGTATGCGGTGCTGGCCGCGAACGAAGGCGAGGCGATTCTCGCCGAGGCGATCGCACGTTTCGATGTGCGTGAGGCGCGCTGCATCCATCGCGTCGGTTCGCTTGCGATCGGCGACCTTGCGGTATGGGCCGGCGTCAGCGCGGATCATCGCGACGCGGCGTTCGCTGCGTGTCGCTGGATCATTGATGAAGTGAAGCGACGCGTACCGATCTGGAAGAACGAGCACTACGCCGATGGCGAATCGGGCTGGTTGCACCCGGATGGCAGCGCGGTCAAGGCCGATTCCGGGGGGCGGGACGGAACAGCTGAGTCTGGGAACTGATGCTATATGGCATGGTGTATGTCTATATGTTGACATACATGCCACTATGACATAGTGTTCGCGAAACGACGGGGGAGCGGCAATGTCCAGTAGCCTGCTGAAAGCGTTGAAGACGATCGGATTGGTGCAGATTTCCGACGAAGAGGCTGCCGCGGTTGCGGCCGAGCCGGTCCCGCAGGTTGAGCCTGTCTCCGAGCAAACCGGGATGCCGCAGCATGCGGTTGCCGCCGACGTGCACGGGGAAATCGCGGAGCAGCTGCCGCTCGAGCAGATCTATAGCGAAGGCGAGGTGCCGCCTTGCCCGTATCCCGCGGAAAAACTGCTCAGGGTCCTCAACGGACTGCGCGCCATGGATGCGAATACGCGCAGGGCTGCGGTCACCGCGATGGACGAGGCGGACGACAGCTGGGCCATTGAGGATGTGCTGCTCGATGTCGAGCGCAAGACCAAGGTCCTGCAGGCGCGCAAGCAGATCTTGCTTGCTCAGGCGCAGGCGGCGCAGGCGCAGGCGAGCGAGCGCGTGCGCGAGCGCGACCGGCAGCAACAGGAAGCGGTTGTCAGCGTGCGCCAGCAGATCGCCGAATTGCAGGCGCTGATGGAACGCGAAGTCGAGAAGGCGACAGCCGACAAGGCCGCCTCGCAAGCGGGCGGCAAGGCTGCGCAGGAGGCCTGCGCGCGCGAAACCACCCGGCTCGACGCGGAAATCAACCGGCTGCAGGAAATTCCGGATACCTTCGGCACATTTGGCGGGCATGCACAGGCGTGAGCGCTGACTTTGCGCCCCGTTTACGCGGGCTCACAATGCGGCATATTGCATGGCCGCGCATCGAGCATTTTCCAGACTCACTAGGAGGAGTTGCACATGGTTAGGCTGACTGGACTTTCCAAAGCCCTGATCGTCATTGCCATCCTGGGCGCCGCGGGTTCCGCCGCATGGCACCTGGGACTGAGTGATTTGCTGCAACGCGGTTCGATCGGCGCGACCGCGCCATCGCCATCGTCGAATACCCCCGTCAGCCAGCCGGTCAAGCCCGCTGCCGCCACACCCGTTGCCGTGGTGAAGCCCGCCGTGGTGTTTTCCGGCAATGGTCCGCTGGGCTCGGCCAACAATCCGCTCAAGGTCAGTCTGGTCAGCTTCCATGGCTATGCACCGGCCCTGGTTGCGAACGGCAATTCGCTGACGACACAGCCTGGCTCGATCTTCGACAAGGCCGGCGTCAATGTGCAGTTCATCATCCAGGACGACATTCCGACGCTGTCGACCATCTTCGAATCCAATACCGCGCAGTGCGCATGGCGCACCTCGGATTTCTGGGCGCAGGAGCAGCCGAACTTGCGCAACGCAGGTCACGACGGACGTGCGGTCGTGGTCGTCGACAATACGCAGGGTGGCGATGCCATCGTCGCCAAGGATCCGAGCATTCGCCGCGTAGAGGATCTTGCGGGCCACACGATTGCGTTGTTGCAGTACACGCCTTCAGACGGTCTCGCGATCGATGCGATCGACAATTCGAGCATGACCGCGAAGGCGAAGAGCTCGGTCAAGTTCATCTACATCAATGCCGACGAAGGCACGGGGGGCGTGCGCGCCGCACTCGAATCGGGTTCGGTCGACGCGATCGTGCTGTGGGATCCGGATCTTTCGCTTGCGCTCAAGAACGTTGCCGGCGCGCATGTGATCTATTCGACCAAGGTTGCGAGCAACCTCATTTACGATGTGATGGTGTGCGACAGCCGTTACCTGGGCAAGCCGGAGAATGCAGCGGTATTCCAGTCGTTCGTGAGCGGCTGGCTCGGCGGCGTGGATGAGGCGCGCAGGAACCCCGACAAGGCGGTCGATGCGCTGGTCAAGACCGAGCAGTTGTTCACGCTGCTGGCCAAGGATCAGGGGCGCGACTTCATCAAGAGCCTGTTCGGCAATCTCGTATGGACCGGCCTTGCCGACAATGCACGCATTCTCGGTCTGGCGGGCGGACCGAACCACTATGAGCGCGTCTATCACAAGTTCGACGAGATCTACCGCAAGGAAGGTGCGCTGGCCAATCCCAATTCGCCGGTGATCGCTGCGCAGGATTCGTTCGACTATCGCTTCGTGAAAGCCCTGCTCGCGAAGAACGACGAGGCGAAAGTCGCGGCCGCGGCGCCACAGGCGCAGTTCACGCAATCGGGTCAGGATGCGGCGGCGACCAAGGCGCCCGAAGTGACCAAGCCGATCCTGATCAACTTCGCCAGCGGTTCTGCGGAATTGAGCAAGCGTTCGCAGAAGTCGATCGACGAGCAATTGACGTCGTTCATCGAGAACCATGGCGCGGCCTATTTCGAGATTTCCGGCAACACCGATTCGACTGGTTCGCGCGACGTCAACATGCGCCTGTCGCGCGCGCGCGCCGCGGCCGTGGTCGACTACCTCGTGCGCCAATGGGAGTTCCCGGCTGCCCGTTTTCGCGTGACGGGCTACGGCTCCGATCGCCCGCTCTGCAACGAAGCGAATCCGGCCGTCGACGGCATGTCGCTGGACGACTGCCGTGCATTGAATCGCACGACGCGCGCTGCCGTACTGGCGCGTTGAGGCGGCGCCATGTCGAACGCCTCGACGTTCTGGAATCCCTACGCGCCGCTGCATCCGCAGCGCGCGCGTATCCTTGGAATCGGCGCGGTACTGGTCGTGTTGATCGTCTGGGCGATTGTCTCAGCGACCGGCCTGGTCGGTCCGAACCGATTGCCTGCGCCGTGGTCGGTAGCGCGCGCGCTGGCAATGCTCGCATGGGATGGTGAGCAGCATCGCAGCCTGTTGCTGACGGCGGCGATGTGGTCGCTGATGCGCGTGCTCAGCGCGGGTGTGCTAGTGATCGCCGTCGGTGTGCCGGTCGGCATGCTGATGGGGGCATCGCCGAAGATCAATGCCGCGTTGTCGCCGCTGATCGATCCGTTCCGTTCGGCGCCGGTCGTCGCATTGCTGCCGATCCTGGTCATGTGGCTGGGCATCGGCGAGGCAATGAAGATCGTGTTCCTTTTCATCGGCGCGGTGGTGTACCTGATACCGATGGTGCGCGACGCGATCCTGGCGGTGCCGCAGGCGTACTGGATCAGCGCGCGCGATATCGGTGCAACACCGTGGGAGTGCGTGCGCCATGCGGTGCTGCCGATCGCGATGCCGCGCATCTTCGATGGCATCGTGGTCGCCGTGTCGGTGATGTGGACCTACATCACCGTGGCCGAGTACATCAACGCGCAGGAAGGCCTCGGCCAGCTGATCCAGAATGCGCGCCGTTTCTCGGCGATGGACCAGGTGTTCG
>JBDSNK010000310.1:0-9146 GCA_039915385.1 Dokdonella sp. | reverse complement strand
GTGTTGTTGAGGCTGTCGGTCGCCAGGGATGTGATCGTGGACGCTATGGCGAACCAGTAGGATATCTTCACGCTGAACGTCACCGTGTTCTGTCCATTCACCGGATTGGCGGACGGCACGGTGACGTGCGTGTTGCCGATGAGGAAGGATTCGCCGGGACCGTGACCTGACGGATCGCATGCATGCGACGCGTAGAACTCGATGTAGTAGTTGCCTGGCGTCGTGGTCAGCGAACCGGTGACATTTCCTGCCGTGTGTCCACCGCTGGCTGCCGTCAGCACCGGCCAGTTCTGGCCGCGGTTCGCATACGTGGCCGGGTGCGCCGTGGAGTCGTTGTCGTTCGGCATCACGCCGGCCACGTCGAGGTCGACGCCCATTCCCGCGTTGCCGCGATAGGCATTGTCCCACAATTGGTTGTGCTGTCCGCTGACGACGCGGAAACCCGGCCCGTGGTTGTTCATCAAGGCGTTGAAACTCAGCTCGTTGTCGTGGGCGGCGTTCTCGATCACGACGCCGGCAGCGTTGCCGCTGTCGGTGATCGAATCATCGAGCTGGCCAAGTTTGTTCGACAGCACGACATTGTTGTGCGCATCGATGCCAGTGAAGTCGAAGCCGGCGCCGGCGTTGTAGGCCACGACGTTGTCTTCCAGTGCGTTGCTGTAACCCGCGATCACGATGCCGCTGCCACTGTTGCCACGATCGACATAGTTGCCGCTGGAAATGTTCCAGCCGACGCCGATGAGGTTGCCGATGATCTGGATGTCGTGTGCTGCACCCGACGATCCCCCCGGACCAGCGATTGCCACGCCACTGCCGGTGACGGAATCGAGCAGGTTGCGTTCGCTCGGATCGCGACCGCCGATGGTGACATCGTGCACGCCTGAGCCAATGACGATGCCGTTGGCGACCGGATCGAGTGCAATACCGCCGACAAAACCGCCGACGCGGGAGCCGTCGACTTCGTGGCCGCTGCTGCCTTGCAGGTTCACCGCGGCATGGCTGAAACCGCTGAACGCGATGCCGGTGACCGACAATTTCGCTGCCGCGGATGCGCCGGCAGCGACGTTGAATCCGTCGGCGAGATTGTGCACGCCACCATCAAGGATCACGCAAAGAACAGCATTGTCGCCGACGGCAAGCGTGTTGCTGCTGCTTCCGTTTTGCATATAGCCGAGGACATGCACTTCGGTCGTGATGCTCGGCAACGCGGTCTGAGGAGCGATCACGTTCGGCCCGCACGTGGCGCCGAGATTGAAGAGGATTGCGCTCGGTCCGACCGCGTTTGCGCTGAGGATCGCCGCACGCAGCGATCCCGGGCCGGCGTCATTGGTATTGGTGACCGACAGCAATGGTGAATCGTTGATGCTGGATTCGAACGCGCCGCGATCGGGTTCGGTGCCCACAATGCGGGTGCGCCCGGGAAGATCGGTGGCGGGCAGGCCACCGATCACACTGTCGGTGCCGCTGTTGATCACCGGCGATGGCGGCGCTTCGATCGGTCGATGGTTCGCATCGAGCTTGGGATCGCCGGTGGTGGTTGCGATCGGTGTCTGAGCAGGCGTCGGGTATGCGTGGGTGCCGATTACGTTGTTGGAGAGCAGGGTCTGGGTGCCGAGATTGATGGCGAGATCCTTGCCGACGTTTCCGTACAGAATGTTGTTGTACGCGTAGAAGGGGACCGGCACGGAATTCAGCACGCCGACGCCACCGAGCGATCCGCCGTTGTCGACGATTGTATTGTTGATGAGTTCGATTCTCGGCTTGCCGTCATCGATCTGGAAGAAGACAGCGCCTGCGTCGGTGGTGCCGCTGCCGCCGGTATTGCCGTAGACGAGATTGTTGACCAGGCGAATGGTGCCGCCGAGCGCCGCGGGCTCGTTCCAGTAGATGTTCAATGCCTCCGACGTCGCGCCCGTGGTTTGCGTGAATACATTGCGCCGAAGCGTAAGCTGTGGGCTGAGTAGTGTGGCTATGAGCGCGTTCGCACCCGCACCGAGATGAAGGCCGTTCTTGAGTTTGAACGTGATGCCTTCGATCGTCGCGTCGCCAGCGATGTTGGCGCCGTCGAAGAGCGCATTGGTTCCGTCGGTGATGACCGTGTTGCCGACTGCGATATCGCGCCCGGCACAATTGGCGGTATAGCCGCCAAGCAGGCTGGAGCCTGCGCGGAATACCGGCATGGTAGCGCCGGGGTTGTTCCACACCGTGTTATCGAGGTGATACGTATGTTGCTCCAGCTTGATCGTCGTCGTGGCGGAACGCGCGTCATCCAGCGCCGCTGCCAAGCCGGCGTCGTCACCTACGCAGACTTCCGCGGCATGCACCATCCGGGTCGTCGCTGCCATTGCCAGCACCACGGCAACCGCGGCGTGCCGAGCGTCAAGCCGGGTGCGGTAGTTGGAATGTTTCATCGTCGACTCCGGGTTCCGGGGCGGAATTGCCCGCTCCTCCACCAATACGATGGTTGGTGGAAAAAGCGGGCGGCACGATTGCGGACGCAGCCTCTTGCAATTCCGCTCCGCCGTCGGGAGGCCATCAGTTCGCTGCCGATCCAAGCGTCAACGACTGGCCTGCAGCCGCGAGAGTCCGTTTGAAGTCGCCAGCGCACCTACCTATTGGAAGCTGGTCGAGCATCGGCGACGTGCAGTCGAAACCATCGTGGAAGATGGTGTCGTCGACGCCCACCAATCGAAAGACGCGATTGAACTTCGACGTCCCACCAACGATGTCCGTTACCACGCGCAGCCAGGCCTGAGACGGGGATCAATTGCGAATCCATGACTGCAGATCGTTGGTGAACGGGGCGACGGTCGCTGCGATCGGCCTTGCAGCGAATGACCACAGGAAGCAAGATGTACCTGTGGCGCGAAAAAGTAGTGACCCGAAGCCGGGTTCGATGGTGGGTGAAAAACCATGGTGACTTGGGGGCGGTTTCAACTCTGAAGTGCACCACTCCGATCAACGCTTGACTCTGCCAACAAATGAGCCGGTGGTGACTCGTGACTTTATGGCCGTTCTTTTTTTGTTCACGGCGCCTCCGCTTCAAAACCATCAACAAACACGCTGTCGGTCAGTGTGCAGGCGCCTTCGGAATCGAATTGACTGACGGACGCCTTGTTGCCGACGCCATCCAGGTAATGCGTCACGCCGAGTACGCGCCATCCATTGGCGTCGGCTCCGGCCTTTATTGACCCGAAGATACCGGCGTTTTCGGCCACACGGCAAAACTCCCCATTCTCCGTGAATTCGGCCATCGGGCCGTAAGCATGGGCGCCGTCAAAGTCGGTCCCAAAGCCACCCAGCAGAATGCGACCATTTTTTGCAACCGCAACGGTCTGCGCGACGCCGTCGACGGGTGCTTTGGTATCCGAGAGGACAGCACCCGTCGCGCCATCAAGTCGCACGAGCTCAAATCCGAGGTCACCTCCCTTCCCCAATGCGATGAGCGGATTGCCGTTGGCGCTTAGCGCAAAGCCGTTGATGGTCGTGCCGACACCTGGAGGAGGGTCAGGCAGATAGGTCGTCCACAATCGCACACCTGTCGACGACACTTTCCAGACCTGCGCAATCGTTGCGCCAATTTCACGTGCAGCCGCCACGGTGATGTTTCCGTCATTGTCGACGCCAAGGTGAGCCACTCCGAACGTAAATACACCGAATAGCGGAGTTGGCATCTGGATATCAGTAAATACCGGGATGCCGTTTGCGTCGAGGCGCACGGTCACGTTTCCGCCTGTGCTGCCGCCTCCTTCATCACCGACGCGCCCGGTAATGACGGCGCCCCCGTCTGGCAGGGACACGATGGCGGTCGCGAGCACGTTGTTCTGCGCGTCGACTTGGAAACGCCAGGTTGGCAACGGATTGCCGTCGTTATCGAAGCGAATCACGACATAGTCGCCTTGATCGCTCGCCAGAACCATCAGATTGCCGCTCGCATCAACCGCCAGTTGCGGTGTGTAGCTGCGCGCATCGGTCACCACACGACCGCCACCGGCTTGACGCGCCCAAATCAGCGCTCCGGTTTCCGTATCGTAGACGCGCACACTGACCGGTGTCGCGACAGCGCCGCCATCGCCGGCAATCGCAACCTTGTTCGCGCCCAGGAAGACGATCCCGGCCAACGCCCATGCTTCATGTTCCTGCAACCATGCGAAAGTGCCATCGGCATTGAAGCGCATGAGTGCGAGGTGGCCAAAGCTATGGTGGGCGGCAGTGGCAGCGGCGTAGGTGGAACCATCGATTGCCACACTCACGAGCAATGGTGACGCGCTGACAACGGGTTCCGGATGTTGCCAAAGCGTTGACCATTGCGGCTGCCATTGAGCGGCTGCCGTTTGCGCAGAGAGTGCACACAGCACCATGAAAGCCATTTGAAAACAGAGCCTGCCAATTCCAGCCATCACGAACTCCCGTCGTTGTCCATTGGGCGAACACGCTTTTGCCAGCTAACCGGACAATGACTGATTGCATCTGATCATCGAAACCGTCAGGGACGGTAGCTAACGAACCATCGCCTCGTGCCACGCAGTGAAGGCTGGACGTGAGCGCCGCGATCGGTGCGTGCTCCGCGCGCCCGAGTAAAGCGCTTCTTGCGAACCGGCAACGGGGTCAGAACTGGGCAGAACACCCTATTCCCCTGCAACAATCGCTTCCGACGCAAATGGGGCGATTGACTGGCCCCTCGCCGCAGGTGGCTTGATTGGGAAAGGGATGGATGCCCACGAGTACCAAGTTGGCGAGGAAGTAGCTGGGGGCGATTGCGCTCACCGAATACGTCGACGAACGTGTGCTGCTGCTACGGGATTGAAAAACTGTGTCCGAAGGCGAGTCTGCCACGCACCCGGACTTCGGCGGCGTTGTTGTTTCTCTGTTTGAAAGGACTCCGAGCAACAGCCGTCGAAGCCATCGGGGAAAACAGCGTTGTCGCTGCCGTCGCAGGCGAACACCCGCTCGGGTTTGCAGGCATCAAGACCGAGCGAGCCGTAGCGTTGGGGAACCATCCCGAATGCACGGAGTGGGGGCAGTCGACAGCGAAGGCGCGGTCGGCTGCATCAAGCAGGCACCACGTCGAACGCCATCGTCAGGCGACGATCCGAGGGTTCTCCCGTGAACGGCACCGTGCCGTGCCACATCGAGGAAGGGAACAGGACCAGTAATCCTTCTTGCGGTTTCACGAAGTACTCGGCACCGAGATCGACGCGATCGCCGAACGCAGGTTCGCCAAACTTCAGCCAGCCTTCGCCATTTTTTCTGCCCAGCGATTGCGGAAGCTCGATGTAGCAGGCGGACGAAAGCCAGCCCAGTCCGTGGAAGTGATTGAGATGATGGCCGTGCGGCCTCAGACGCACGGACCATAGACCTTTGAGAGCGTAGCGGCCTGTGTTTCTTCGGCGGAAAGGATCGGCGCCGTCGCCGAGCGCCTCCATGTATCGGCGTATGGGACCGTCGATCGCCTGCTCGAAAGCATGGACGACAGGGTCGCGCGCGCAGGCCAACGTGTGATCGATCTGGGTGCCTTCGCGCAGCGTCTGCTCGATCGGGTGACCATTCAATCGGTGCGATTGATGGAGGCTCCGTGCGAGATCCTGCAGATAGTCCGACAGACTCGACCATCCCGGCGGCGTATCGAGCAGCGAAGCTTTCACGAGACGCGTGTGGTCGCAAAGCGCATGCCGACGCGGGTCGTTCAGGGCGCGCCACGCGCTGTCGAGCAACGCGGTCGCATGGTTGTCGTCGGGGTCTCTTTCCAGCATGCGCATGGCGAAACTGGCGGCTTCCCCGATGCGCCCGATTGCAAACAGTGCGTCGCCATAGATCGCCAACGCATCCGGCTGGCGTGGCGCGACTTCGATTGCGCGTTTTGCGTGCGCGAAAGCGCGGATCGGATGTGTGTGGATCGCGATTTGCGCGGTAGCAACGCGCAGATGCGCATCGTTGGGGGCGTGCTTCAAGCCGAGTTCCAGCTCGGCCATCGCCTTCTCGACGTCACCCGCTGCGGCGAGGAGCTTTGCCTTTGCCGTGCGCAGTTCGACTGCGCCGGGGCTGGCGCGCAGTCCTGCATTCAGTTCATTGATCGCGCGTTCCGAATTTCCTGTCTGCATCCAGAGCAGTTTCGCCAACGCGGTTCGCGTGCCGTGGTCATCGGGCGACCTGCAAAGAGCCTTGCGGAACTCGGACTCCGCCTCGTCGAACTGGCCGCTCGCGAGCAAAGCCCGACCCAGAACGTAGCGCGCGCCTGAACTATCGGCGCGTTTCGCGATTGCGCGTCGCGCGGCATCCGCGGCTGCGTTTGCGTGACCTGATTCGCCCAGCGCAACGGCGAGGCCTAGCTCGGCTGAGCCATTCTCCGGAATGGCCTGGATCGCGGCGTTGAACGCAAGGATCGCTTCAGACCATCGCTTGAGCTTGAGCAGTATCTGTGCGCGGAGGAGCAGCAACTCAGGCGTGTGGTTCGCGTTGGTCAAGTCGCTTTCATCGATCGCCGCGAGCGCATCGGTTGGGCGATTTTGAGTCAGTATCAGCCGCGCCAGCCGGTCGGTGAAGGATGCTTCTGCAGGTAGCAGAAGCAGGGCTTGTCGCAGGAATTGTTCGGCGCTCCCGAGCTGGCCTTTCTTTGCCAAGGCCATGGCTTCGCCAGCGTACCTTTGGGCACGTTTGTTTTTTTCGCTCACGGATGGTCTTCCAGATGATGGCTGTGTCGCGCAGGCGCTCTTTTGGGCGCCGCTCCATTGCGCTTGTGCTCGACGATTCAGCCCTTGGCGACGCGCACAGGTCGTCTCGCACATGCGCTGAAACTCGACGAGTATCGGGTTAGTGCCGACCGAAGTTGGTTGGCTGTGTGAGTTCTCCCTCTACCGGGTGATCGTTGGGATGCGCGCGGGCAGTCAATGGTTGCGTGCGAATTGATTACGCATACGACATGACGCGCAGAGGCTGCCAATAGTCGCGCGAAATGTCATGGGTCATGAGTCATGAGGTGCCGAAGTGCACAGTTGCGGCAAAGCTCTCACGATGGTTTCGTGCAAGCGTGGGTTGGAGCTATTGGGGATGCGCGCGGCGCATCGATGATTCGATGGAGCACGTTGCGCCCCGAGTAGCGCAGACACTGGCCGAGCGTCGGAGCGGCGGTAGCTACATCGTCGTAGGGATCGACCGCGAAGCCGAGTCGCGCCACGCACTGAATATCGACGACATACAGGGCATCGTGTCGGCTGCGATCGGTGGCGGGACGATAGGCGAAACGGTGGAGGGGCGTCAGCGCTTTCCGATCGGCATCGATGGTCGGCGGAATGGTGAGTGCGCAGCTGTTGTCGATGCGGATCATGCCCGTCTGGCTGAGGCCGACGCGTGAACGTGCGTGGATGTGGATGCCGCCTCACAGTGCAGCTTCTGCGGTGGATTTACTCGACGCCTACCGCCAGACCTGAATCTCGAAACCGCGAGATGTCATTTTCGTTCCCTTGCGCTAGTCTGCGCGCTTTGTCGGGCAGGGGAATCCGAATGCGTACCGCCTTCAAGTGGCTGCTGCGGCTGGTCGTACTGGTGCTGGTGCTGGGCGGGGCGTTTTTCGTGCATGTGTGGTATTTCAAGCCGTATTCGATCAGCCTGTTCTATGCTCGAGTGTTCGGGCAATTCGCGCTGCAAAGTCCGGAGCTGCTCAGCAGCATGCGTATCCTGCCTCCGTGGGCCGATTTCTACAGCGGCAAGTTAGACGATGCATCGCCTGAGCATGAAGCGGCCAAGGCCGATATGGTGCGCGCCGACGTCGACATGCTGCATCGTTACGACCGAAACGTACTGGATAACGAAGGGAAGTTGTCTTACGACGTGCTCGACTATTTCCTCACCACGCAAGTTGATGGCGATCGTTTTCGCGATCACGACTTCCCGGTTAACCAGCTCTTCGGGGTGCAGTCGAGCTTGCCCAATTTCATGGCGCAGACCCACCAGGTCAACAACAGCCATGATGCGAAGAGCTATATCGCGCGGCTTGACCGCTTTCCGGAGAAATTCGCTCAAGTGCTCGATGGCCTGAAGCTGCGCGAATCGAAGGGTGTGATACCACCGAAGTTCACCGTCGATGAAGTGCTCGCGCAGATGAAGGGTTTCATCGCGCCGCCGGCGAAAGAGCACATGCTTTATGTCAGCTTCAAGGAGAAGCTCGACAAGATCCCGGCGGACGCGCTGGCGCAGGCCGATCGCGACCGGCTTCTCGTCGGCGTGGAAGCGTCGATTGATCGCAGCGTGTATCCGGCGTACCGCAGCCTGATCGAGTATTTCTCCTTACTTCAGCCCAAGGCACAGCGCAATGAAGGCGCGTGGAGTCTGCCCGATGGCGACGCCTACTACGCGTGGTGTGTACGCATGCACACCACCACCGACATGACGCCGGAACAAGTACATACGCTTGGCCTTGCCGAAGTTGCGCGTGTGTCGACCGAAATGGATGTGATCCTCAAGGACAGGGGGCTGGTCGACGGTTCGATAGGGCCGCGTGTGCAGCAGCTGGCGCATGCGCCTGATGCAACTTTCCCAAACACGCCGGATGGCAAGGCGGCGATGCTCAAGCAGTACCAGGTTATCCTCGATGACGTGAATGCCGGTCTTGGCGATGCGTTCCACGTGCGCCCAAAGCTTGGCGTGCAGGTGAAGGCAGTACCTGAATTCGCACAGAAGACCGCCCCCGGTGCGTACTACGAGCCTGGCTCGTTCGACGGCACGCGTCCGGGCACGTTTTTCGCGAACATGCGTGACACGGACGAAACGCCGAAGTTTGCGATGCGCACGCTGGCTTATCACGAAGGTATTCCCGGTCATCATTTCCAGATTTCCATAGCGCAGGAATTGGAGAACGTACCGTTCTTCCGTCGTGTATTGCCGTTCACCGCTTACTCTGAAGGCTGGGCGCTGTATTCGGAACGCCTTGCGTGGGAACTTGGATTCGAGAAAAACCCGCTCGACAATCTTGGCCGCTTGCGCGATGAAATGATGCGAGCAGTGCGCCTCGTCGTCGATTCCGGTATCCACTACAAGCACTGGACGCGCGAGCAGGCGATTGCCTACATGATGGACAACACCGGCATGGCCGAGAGCGACGTTACCGCCGAGATCGAGCGCTACTTTGTCAATCCGGGCCAGGCACTCGC
>JBDSNK010000163.1:0-8819 GCA_039915385.1 Dokdonella sp. | reverse complement strand
TCGCGACGTCGAGGTCGGCAGTCGCTGCTGTAACGGCGGTCAGCAGAATGAGCCTTGAAAGTGATGATACGGGCAAGATCGACTGGACCGACTTGCCGACCCACGCCTCTTTCTCGCGATAGAGCGGCCTTTTCGCGAGATCAATGAAGCGATCTGTGCTGGATGACACCGGCATGGGCATCTCCGCTTGAGGCGTTGCAAGGAGTGAGAGCGACAGCAAGACGGATAGCATTGAACGACTCCTGAAAGGGTGAGCTTGAGGAAAACGGCTCTCCGATGCCCAACGTATCGGTGATCGGCCGCGGGCGCCAGAGGCAGATCGTCACCTTCTTCGGACCACTTGAATCCAGAGGGGCCGTTGGGCGCTGGACTTGGGTGTCAGGCAGGTCTCCACCGTCGAAAGGGCTAGGCAATGGTGCGTTTCGAACAAACAATTCTTCCGTCTTTATCCTTTGCCGGATTCTTTTCTCATCAGCGTTTGGCGACGGTAACGAGCAAAACGGACTCGAAAATTGCGGACGGGGCTATGACCGGTTCATCCAGCGGAACGCCATTCGGAAAACGCTGCTTGAGCTTTGCTTTGACTGCCGGAAATTCAAGATCAAAGCTGCCGAGCTTCGCCAATGGCGCCAATTCAATACCGAGAGCCGACTTGTAAAGCTTCCACACCAGTTCGGAGCAGTAGATCTTTTCATCAGACCATTCGAAGGTCAGGTCGTAGGGCTTGCCGAGATACTGTAGTGATTCAAGATCGAGCTTCGACAGGGCTGAGGATGTCAGAGGCGACTTCAGGCGCTTGACGACATAGTGCTGACCCGCGCCCCGGTTTAACCACGACTCAAGCGCGGTGTACTTCACGGGTTGGACGGCTTCAAGAACAAATGGCCGTCCGCCGCGGAACAACACGATACCCATGTGGCTGTACTTGGAATGAGTTGCCGCTTGAACGGCGGCGCTTTGCGCTGATGTCGACGTGTGAAAGACAATGTCGCCCGCCACGGGTGAGTAAGCGAGCACGCCGGGAGTGACGAATAGACTTGCAGCAAGAATCGCGAAAGTTCGTAGCATGGGGAAGATCTGATGCGTGGAGAGACTGGCTGCCGCGAACAGGGGCAAGTCCATTCTTGCACGCAAAGTCAGGCAACTAGACACCGCGGCGTGACGTTGCGCATCATTGCGCACCAACAGGCGGCTAGCGTGAAGACTGCCGGTCGGCAGCCGCTGCATACATGAACCTGCCCCTGTTCCGACACGCGGGCGCATGGGAAAATGAACGCTACAACCATTCGGTCCGGCAAATGAGCACGCACTGGCTGCGCGTCAAGGGATTGTTTCGCGAGATCCAGGACGTGCCGGAAGGCGATCGTGCTGCATGGCTCAATGCGCAATGTGCAGGTGAGCCGGGCCTGCACGGTGAAGTCGCACAGCTGCTCGCGCAGCAGCGAGCGCCGGCTGGGCTCCTCGACGACGATGCCGCCACGGCACTGAACCGCATGGGGCCGATCGAACCTGCGGTCGATCCGTGCGGACAACGAGTCGGCCCGTATCGTTTGCTCAAGTGCATCGGTGAAGGCGGCATGGGCAGCGTGTTTCTGGCCGAACGCGACGATGAGTTTGCGCAGCGCGTTGCCTTGAAGCAGATCCGCGCCGATTTCGGTGGTGCCGACATCCTTGCGCGCTTCCTGCGCGAACGCGAGATCCTCGCGCGTCTGGTTCATCCGCATATTGCGCAACTGCATGATGGCGGTGTGGCCGACGACGGCACGCCTTACTTCACGCTCGAATATGTCGAAGGCGAACCGATTACCCGCTATTGCGATGCGCAGCGCCTGAGCGTGCGGCAACGGGTCGCGTTGTTGTTGAAGGTCTGCATGGCGGTCGCCTACGCCCATCGCAATCTCGTCGTGCATCGCGATCTGAAACCGTCGAATATCCTGGTGACCGCCGATGGCGACGTGAAGCTGCTTGATTTCGGCATCGCAAAACTTCTCGATGCGGAGCCCTCGCCCGGGCTGACCGTCACGCACGCGCGACTGATGACTCGCGAATACGCAGCGCCTGAACAGGTGCTCGGCGAACCGATCACCACCGCAACCGATGTTTATGTACTCGGCGTATTGCTCTACGAAATGTTGAGCGGACGCTTGCCGTATCCGAGCGCGGAATCGGGGACAACCAGCTGGGCCACCGCGATCGTCGAACGGCCGCCCGAAGCATTGAGCCGCGCGCCGCTGCGCAGTGGCGGTGCGGAGGCGCTGCCCACCGCCGATGACATCGCCGAGCAGCGCGCGACGTCGCCGCATCGTCTGCGCCGCCTGCTGCGCGGCGATCTGGAACGCATCACCGAGCGCGCGCTGGAGAAGTCGCCCGACGCACGCTACGCCTCGGTCACCGCATTCGCTGACGATCTGAACGCCTACTGCAACGGGCGTGCGTTGTCTGGCGGCAACCGCCGCTATCGGTTCGCCAAGTTCGTGCGCCGCCAGCGTATCCCGCTCGCTCTCGGTGGCGCACTCGCTTTGGCCATCATGGCGGGCGGCGTGGCCATCGTGGTTCAGTCGCGCCGCACCGCGGTGGAAGCGCAACGTGCGCTGCGCGGCGTGCAGAGCACGGCGGCGGTGAAGGACTTCCTCGTCGGGCTGTTTTCGGGGGCCGATCCGCGTGCCAATGGCGGCAAGGAGCCGAGCGTGCGCGAGCTGCTCGACCGCGGCGCGAAGCGCATCGACCGCGAACTCGGCAACGAGACCGCACTGCAGGCCGAACTCAAGTCCACGCTGGGCGGCATCTACTCGCGCATGGGCATGTATGCGCAAGCCATACCTTTGCAGGAGCAGGCGCTGGCGACACTGGATGCCGACGGCGGGCGCGGCGCATTGGCGGCCAAGGTGCTGATGGATCTGGCGAGCACCGTGCGTTCCAACGGCGACGCAACGCGCGCGCGCGATCTGCTCGACAGTGCGATCACGCGCATGCAAGGTCTGCCGGATGTGCCGGTGAGCACCTACGCGCGCGCGCTCTACATGCGCGCGTTCGTCGCCATCAACGAACACCACTACGATGTTGCGCTCGACTACGCTGATCGAAGCGAGCGCGTGGCGCGGGAACATCCCGAAGCGCCGGGCGTGCTCGGCGATGCATTGCACGCAAAGGCCTCTGCGCACTGGGGACAGCGTGCCTACGCGGACGCCGTGCGGGAATTGACCGAGGCGACGCAACAGTACGCAAAGGCCGGTACCGCTTTCGACGTGTCAGCCGATGCGGCCCGCCAGACCCTGGCGCTGGTCTACCAGCAGACCGGACAATATGCGCAGGCATTGGCCCTGACCGAACAGGTGCTTGCCAAAGCTCGCGCGCTGATGGGCGAGCGCCATCCGTACGTCGCGCAGCTGCAGTCGTCCACAGGAGCAGACCTTTACCACCTCGGCAACTATCCTGAAGCGCAGAAGCGGCTCGAAAAGGCGCTGGCCGTGCAGCAGGAATTGCTCGCCAGCGGTAGCTTTTACGCGGCCGAGACGCTCGAGACGCTGGGTCTCGTGCATGCCGCCAATAGCGAATGGGACGAGGCGGAGCGATGCATCGAACAGGCGCGCGACAGCTGGCAGACGCGCTTTGGCCCTACGTACTCGCACATCATCGACACACGCAGCGACCTGGCATGGATCCACCTTCAGCGCGGGCAGGGCGAACACGTGATTGCCGATTTGCGCGACGTGCTGCAGGCCCGCGCCGATGCGCACGACGCCGACACCGCGGTCGACCAGTCGCGACTGAGCGAAGCCTTGCGCCAGCAGGGTCGACCGGCCGAGGCCATCGACCTCGGGCGCGAAGCACTCGCGAACGCGATCAGCCTGCACGGACCATCGTCGGACGTGACAGCGACGGCACACCGCTGTCTCGGTCTCGCGATGGCGGCTAACGGCGATGCCGATGGCGCGCGCCGCGAGCTGCGCGACGCGATCGCCGCCTACGATGGCCTCACGCCGAATGGCGATCACCCGCTGGCGGTGGCGACACGCCTCGACCTCGGCCGGCTGCTGGCACAGCAGACGGCAACCCGCGAAGAAGCGGCGCAGGTGCTCGATCGGGCAGCGCAACAAAGCGAATATCTGTGGGGCGCCGGCGACGCGCGCACACGCGAAGTCTGGCAGGTGTTGGCGAAAGTCGGGGGTAGGCGCTAGGCCGACGCAAGCGGCGGCTTTCTCCTCTGCATGAGCCGGTGGTGCGATCGAGGAAGTCGCGTATCAGCCGCACAACCTCGACGCCCGTGTGTTCCGAACCAGGGGAGCGGTGGAATTCTTCCGCGGCAATTCTGGCAGCCCCCAAAAATTGCTTGGGGTGCCAACAGCGGGAAATTGCGCCTGGCCCGATTCGTGGCCAGGCATCGAGGAATTCCTCGATTGCGCTCCTGAAGTCGTTGACGCTGCCAAAGTAACCGCGTCGTTCAGTCCGCAGGGATTCTGCTATTGTGGCTTTGTCAAATGGCCGTATGGAAAAGGAGATTCAAAATGCCTCGTAATCCCTTCGCATTGGCTGCGCTGGTGGTATGCGCCACATTTGTCTTGGTCTCCGGCCCGGCATTGGCCGCGACCGCACCACCCCTCGGGTCGTCCAGCACCTACGGTGTCGTTTCCAGCACTTTTACCAATGCCAATACTTCCCCGCAAACCATCGTCAATGGCGATGTTTGTTTTACGACGGCGCCGGTAACACCACCCCTCACAATTACCGGCGCAACACTGACGCCTTGTCCTCCTGCAACGGGGATGGACCAAGGCCTCGCCTTGGCGAATCTGAATGGTCAGCCTTGTCTTTCTCTGGGCGCAGGAGCAGTTGCCCTGAACGCGGTCATCGTCGGGGTCAATCCGCCTGGGACCATCCCTCCTGGATGTTATTCCAGCGGTGGCGCAATGAATGTAACCGTGTCCACGACCGTGACTCTCACCGGCGGCGGCGTTTACATCTTTAGGCCGGGCGGGGCGCTTAATACCGGTGCCGATTCCAAGGTTGCGTTGGTCGGTGGCGCGTGCGCTTCGGATGTCTTTTGGGCGCCCGTCGGTGCCACGACACTCGGAGCAAACTCGGCGCTATCAGCTACGCCTACGTTTGTGGGAAATATCCTTGATGCGGCGGGGATCACGATAGGGCATTTTGCAAACTTGACCGGAAGAACCTTGGCCTTTGGTGGAACCGTTACGACAGATGCAAATACGATTACGGTCCCCACGTGCACCTCATCCGGCGGTGGCGTCGCGGGCGCTCCAACGCTTTCCGAATGGGCGTTGCTCGCGTTGACGCTGCTCCTCGCATGGACGGCCGTTGCCGTGATGCGCAAGCGAAACACCCTCGGGGTATGACGCCGCACGCGGTCGCACAGCGCAGCGCGAAGCACTGAGAATCGAATTGTCGCAGGTGTCGCAGGTGTCGCAACGGACGGAGGTGCCCGCTGACCCTGTTGCCGCTGCGTTACCTGATTGCCCGCCCAATTGAGAACGCGCGCTGCAGTGAACTGCGCGGCACCCCTGTGGGACACCGCGCATCGATCAAATATCAATCCGCCGGGTGAAATCCAGGCAGCGCCATACGGAACTGAGCTCAGTTGCGGCAGTCCCACCACTTGAGGTGATTGATGAAAAGCGACAGCGCCGGGCTGCTGGCTCCAGGGCATTTGACGCTCGAACTGGCGATTGCCTCGCAGACCATGGCTGAGTCGGGAATGGAAACCATCGAATGGGAAGGCGAAGCGCCGTAGGTCGTCGACGCTTGCTCGCTGGTGACGTCGCCGCGCTTGTTGGTGGTCCAGACATCCGTGCGATTGGTGGTGTTGACGACGCCGACATAGTTGATGGCGTTGGCCAGCGCGAAGTTGCCGCCCGATGACTGGGCGGAAACGTAGAAGTCCGGCGAACCTTGTGTCCCTGAACAGTTGCCCGTCTGCGAAGCCGAGACCTTGAGTCCAGGCGTGTTGAACTGGCCAATGAGCGCGTCATACTTGGCGACGACTTTTGAGGCATCGCCGCCTTGCTTCGCAATCGCCTGCTGACTCGCGTTGCGACTCTCGACCAGCTTGTCCACCATCGCCTGGTTGCCCGCTGCGCCCACGGCCAAATACGATTCCTCAAGGCCGATTCGCTTCATGAAGAAGCCCTCGGTAAGCTCGGCATAGCCTTGCTCGTGGATCAAACTGTTTCGCATTGTGTCGGAAACGCTATCCTTGGCCATCGCGGTCGAGGCGAGGGCTGAAATCGCGATGGCAAGCATACACTGACGAATTTTCATGCTGGTTGTCCTTTGTTTGTGAGGCTTTTGCAAGTCAACCCGGGGAACGTCGGTTCACCGGGGCGCCAGATCGGCATCACTACGCTTGCGCACCCATTCCATCGGGAACGCAGGGACAGCCTCGGCCAAGGAACCGCAAACGGTTACCGAACCCGGGATGAGCGTAGTGAGCAGATTTGACTCTCTTGTCCGAGAAGCCCTGAAGCCCCCACCAGAAGAGACTCCTGGGGCCGGGTGGCCATCCGTCTCGAACAAGACTCATACGCGGCACAAGGCAGAAAAACGGGCCATGCACCCACCCTTTGTTTTCAGGAGCCCGGGCACGTTCCGATCGGCTCGACTGTGCGGCCCACTCGCCGCTCATGCAGTGCTACATGCGTCGGCAGCACTTCACTTTGAGCAGCCATGCGCAGCGTGCCATGACATTCCGAATTGAAATTCAGTCCGTATTCGAAAAGGCGATTCAAGAGCACAAATGGTTGGGTGGCGAATCGTGGAGGTTTTTGCATGTCAACTGAGGAAGGAGACATCACCGGGTTGCTGCATCGATGGCAGCAAGGTGAGAAAGACGCCGAGTCGGCCGTGATGTCGGCCATCTATCCTCTGCTTCGTCGACTAGCTTCCAGTCGACTGCGACGCAGCGGCACGATGACCTGGCAGCCGACCGAACTGATTCACGAAGCCTACGAGAAACTCATTCTCAAGCAACGCGTCGATTTCCAGAATCGATCTCATTTCATGGCCATTGCAGCCCATGTCATGCGTCGGGTTGTGGCCGATCACTATCGGCTGAGACACGCACAGAAACGCGGCGGCGAGGTATCGACGGTCAGCCTTGACGATGTACTTTCCGAGCAAACACCGAATACCTCCATACGGGTCGACCTCATGGATATTGATCGATTGCTGAATGAGCTGGCGGCAATCGATGCGCGCGCTGCAGAGATTGTCGAGCTACGTTATTTTGCTGGCATGAGCGTTGAGGAGGCGAGCGATGTGCTGCAACTGTCCGAGCGGACCGTCAAACGCTCCTGGCAATTTGCGCGCGCATGGCTGCATGGCCAACTGACCGAATCCGAAACCGTTTGAGCCTGCCGATGCGAAGCCATTGCCCCATTGCAAGTCGCTGTTCACGGTTCCCGCTGACCCATGGCGCTTGAAACCTGGACGCGCGCGCGCGCGATCTTCGACGAACTGGTCGACTGCGAGCCGCTGACCCGAGCGCAGCGACTTTCGGTGTTCGACGTCGAAGATGACGTCCGTCACGCAGTCAATTCGCTGCTTGAATCGCACGACAAGCTGCCGAATACCGCGAGCGACCCTTTCGCTCAGGAGATCACACGCGCGGTTTCGACCTTGCTGCCTGGCGTCGAAATTGGCGATCAGTTTGGTGCCTTCGAACTCACCGAAGAGCTTGCCCGCGGCGGTATGGGAGTGGTCTATCTCGCGAAACGCCACGATGGCAGCGTCGAGCAACACGTCGCGCTCAAGGTCCTCCTGCACAAGCACCACGACGCCGACAGCGTGCGTCGCTTGAACCGGGAGCGGCAGCTTTTGGCGCGCCTCGAGCATCCACATATCGCACGACTCATTGATGCCGGTGAGAATGCTCAAGGTGTTCCGTACTTCGCGATGGAATACGTCCGCGGCATGTCCATCACGCGATATTGTGATCATCATGGAATGGCCATCGCGCAGCGCATCGCGCTGTTTCGTGCGGTGTGTTCAGCGGTGTTGCATGCTCATACCCATCTTGTTGTGCATGGCGATCTCAAGCCGGGAAACATCCTGGTGACTGATGAGGGACTTCCGAAGCTCCTCGATTTTGGTATTGCTGTATCGCTTCGAGGGGAACACGAAACCGACTCAAGCGCCGCGGTGAATGGAAGCGAGCCACGTTTCTTCTCGGCCCATACGGCAGCGCCCGAGCAACTCAGCGGCGCGCCCAGCAACATTGCCACTGACGTCTATTCGCTCGGTGTGCTGCTCTGCGAAATGCTCGGCGGTCGTCGACCTCACGAACTGAAAGATCTGGCCCCGGATCAGCTTTTGGCCGTTGTTTGCAAACAGCCGCCCCTGCTGCCGAGCGCAGCGGCAAACTCCCTTTCCGCCAAGGCGCGCGGCAGTCTTTCAGGTGTGGCATTGCAGAGACGTCTGCGCGGCGATCTCGATGCAATCGTCGCCAAAGCCTTGAGCAAACGGCCGCAGCTGCGCTACCTCTCGGTCGATCAGCTCATCCAGGACATCGATCGCAACGCCGCTCACCGACCCATCGCCGCCAGACGACACGAGCGCGGCTATTCGGCGTTGAAATTCATCCAGCGAAACATTCTGGCAATTGGATTTGCGGCAGTGACAACCCTGCTGCTGCTCGGCTTCCTGAGCTATGCGCTTGTTCAAAATCGCCGACTCAGCGTAGAGCGCGACACGGCACATCGACAGGAACAGCAGGCTCAGTTCGAGCGGAATCGCGCGCAACAGGTCACGGATTTCCTGATCAACCTGTTCCAGTCAGCGGATCCGGCAAAAGCTCAAGGGAAGGA
>JBDSNK010000181.1:0-7562 GCA_039915385.1 Dokdonella sp. | reverse complement strand
CGGGCTCGCTCGGCATGACACTCAAACTGCTGCCGCGCCTGCTGGAAATGCATCAGGTCGAGAGCTACAACAACGCGCAACCGTTCCTGATCGATCTGCAGGCGCAAACGCTGGCGGCGTTTCCCCTCGCGCAGCGCACTGCCACAAACATCATCGGTTACTGGTGCGATCGCATCCTCGGCGCGCGCCCCGAGCCGACGCACACGATCGCGCTCGACTTCCTGCGCCAGAATGCGGCCGCAACCGACGTCCTCGATCTAGTCGCCGATGGCACGACCAACGGCCAACCCGACCATACCGGCAGCTGGAATCTCAACGACCTGTCCAAGCACTACACGATCGCGCGCCTGCGCACGGCGGTCGCGCTGATCCTGTGCAGTCCCGAATTCCTGCGTCGCTAGGAGAACGCGCCATGACTCATCTCGATCGCCGCGATTTCCTCAAGAGCTGCTGCGTCGCAGCCGTCGCCGGTGGCGGCGCCAGCCATCGCGCACTCGCCTATTTCGCGCCGCCGTCCGTGATGCCGGCCACGGCAACGAGCGACACGCTCGTCGTCGTATTCCTGCGTGGCGCGATGGATGGACTCAGCCTGCTGCCCCCCGGCGCGAACAGCCCGTACCGTGCTGACTACGAAGCGAGCCGGACCAACACGCGCGTTCCGACATCAGGCACCGGCGCCGCACTCGCTCTGAACGGCACGCAATGGACGCTGCATCCGCGTGCGACGGCTTTGCGCAACCTCTTTCAGGCAAATCATCTGGGCGTCGTTGTGGGAGCTGGCCAGACGCAACCCAACCCGATCGTGCGCAGCCATTTCGAGGCGCAATCGAATCTCGAGTTCGGCTTCGGTGGCGGCACCGGCAACAACATCGGCTGGATGACGCGTCATCTCGCCAGCGGCGGCCTGCCGACGACGGTTGCGTTGCCGGCAACGTCGATGGGCAACATCACCGCAAGCAGCCTGCTCGGCAGCACCGACGCCATAACGATGGCAAGCGCATCGGATTTCCGCCTCGATACGTTCCACTGGTCGTGGCAGGACAACGATGCCGCGTACGGCCTGGTCGGCGCGGTATCGCGCATGAACGCAGTGTGGGGCGGCAGCGGAACCCTGCTCGAAGCAGCCGGCGTGGATACGCTTTCGTCGCTCGCACTGCTGCGACCAATCGACTTCAACGCGTACGACGCGACCACTCATCCAACCGGCTACCAACCCTCAGGCGGCGCCAACTACAACTTGCAATACAACAGCGGTTTCGGCGCGCAACTGCGCAATGTTGCGCAGTTGATCAAGCGCAACCTCGGCCTGCGAGCGGTCACGATCGATCTCGGCAGTTGGGACACGCATGTCGGCCAGGGCAATCCGACGCAGAGCTACGACTGGTTCGGCAACCAGGTATCGAGCCTGTCGGACGGGTTGGGCGCGTTTTTCACCGATCTTTCCAGCGATGCTTCAGGCAACCTGATGCAGCACGTCAACGTGATCGTGGTCAGCGAATTCGGCCGGCGCGTGCAGGAAAACGAAAACGGTGGCACCGACCACGGGTATGGCAACGTGATGCTCGCACTCGGCGGGGCGGTCAACGGCGGCGTTGTCTACGGAAATTTCCAGGGCCTGTCGGGTGATCAGCTGTATCAGGGCACTGACGTTGCCGTCACCACTGACTATCGCCGCGTAATTTCCGAAGCCTTGATCCGGCGCATGGGCAACCCGAATATCTACCACGTGTTTCAGGGCTATTCGGGCTACACGCCGCTGGGTATTTTCCAGGGACCTGATCTGCCGCCAGCCAATTTCGACAATATCTTTGCCAACGGTTTCGAAACCGGCTGAAACCGCAACGCTGCCGCAAAGCGCAGTCATCGATCTGTCCGACGACTGCGCCAGGGTCAGATCAAGTCAAGGACAGGCGAGGCCCGCCGGTTGGGTCAGTCGGATGATCGGCATCGATCCGCTGCCGTAGCCGGGCACGCTGGACGCCCAGGCCACGTTTCCGTTGTTGCAATCGGTGAACGTGAACGTGAGCGTTCCCCACGTTGTGTTTTGGGTCTGGCTCCCATTGAAGTTCGGCGGGAAACGGGCGCCCGCGCCATTGATCGAGCTCACCGTGATCGGGGCGTGATCGCCGCTGACAATCGGGCCGATACCGCCAATCCACAACTGACCGCCAGTGGCGGAATAGGTGTAGCCCTCCACAACCAGATTGCCGCCCGCCAGGACTTCGATGCCAAGACCGAGCTGGCCGGCCGGATTCACCCACGAGCCGGTGAAACCGTTCGAGATCGGCACGTTGCCACCCGCCGCGACGCCCTGCACGGTGATGGTTCCTGTCATGCCCATGCTGCCGTGAACGTCGCAATGGTAGGCAAACGTGCCGGCATGGGTGAAGGTGACCGTGGAACTCCAGGCACCATCCGCTGGATTGCCGTTGCCGCCAGCACCGTCGCAGCCTGCTGCGCAACGGAACGACTCGTCGTCGGCGTGCACATTGTGGTGGCCGCCGATATTGGTGAAGGTGACCGTATCGCCGGCGGCGATGGTCAAGGTCCTGGGACTGAACATCAGAGTCGGATTGTTGTAATAGTCTCCGCTGGATCCGCCCACCGCTACCGTGTGCGGTGCCGCCCAGGCGGATGTGGCGCCCAGCAGCAGCGAGCACGCTGCGAAAGTCTTCAAGCAATACGCGCGCATTTGAATTCTCCGGATCCAGGCAGCCCTCGCCGCCGTAGCCCGGTATTCAACGCCCATGCATGGATCACCCGCAAGAGTGGAAACACCCAAATTCAGCCAGGCGAAATCAGCAGTGCGCCGGAGAAAAGGACCCGCGCCTAGGCGTCACAGCACTGGAAATAAACGAGGTCGGCGTCGTCGATCCGATGCGCCTGGCCAAGATTGATCGTGCCCGTGCGGCGCAGATGTACTTCGTCGCGATGCACGAGCAGGTCGTCGTCATCGCCAATCTTCAACCAGGTTCCATTGGTCGAACGGTCGGCCAGCATGAAGTAGCCGCGCTTCCATTCGATCAGCGCATGGTTGCGCGAAACCCATTCCGTCTCGACGACTAGGCTGCTGGTCGGGTCACGCCCAATCGAGAACGAGGTACCCTCGTCGACCTCGAACACGAGACTCTTGTAGCGCAAGCGCAGCTGAGGGACCTGCACGGTAGCATCGGCGATCGACATCACGCGCTGCACGGTGGTGACGTTGGCCAGATCTTCCTGCCAGATCACATCGACGATCTCGATCGGTGCCTGCTTGCCCAGCACGCGCGCCTGCCCGAGCGAACGCACGCGCAAGCCGGTGGTGTTGGTGATGCCGTACACGGTGCTTGCCGTGGTGACGATCTGGTCGCGTCGCGCGAGGCTCTTGTCCGCCATCCGCGCGGCGATGTTCACGGCATCGCCGAATACGTCACCGTTCTCCAGCAGTGCCTCTCCGTGGTGCAGGCCGATACGGATGGCGAGATTGTCGCGCGCGAAGTCGGGGTCGTTCTTGATCCGGCGCTGCATGTCCGTAGCCGCCAGCAGGCCATGCAGCGGGCCCGGGAACGTGCACATGATTTCGTCGCCGATCGTCTTGATGACCCGGCCGCCGTGGCGCGCGGCGACCTCGGCCAACGCGGTCAGGATGCTGCCGATCAGTCGCCGGGCGACTTCATCGCCCCGCGTCTCGAACAGCCGTGTGCTGCCGGAGACATCGGCGAACAGGATCGTGAGGGCGCAGCGTTCGGTCATGCACGGCGATGATAACGAATCCGGAGGACCTCTACAGGCGCTCGCCATGGTCCGGCCGCCAGTCCACTGTCGGCAGCGGCATGTTTTTCGCGTGCTCCCAAGCTGCCACGTCGGCGCGGCGAGCGGTGCGCGCCGGCGCAAGGGGCGTGGCGAGGGCTGCGCTTGGGCTCTAGAACATCGTCCACGGGGAGAACGTCATGATCAAAATTTCATCAGCGGCCATTTCTGGTGCTGGGGCTGGGCGCGTACGTGGCGCAGGCCGACCCATCGCTGCACAACGGCACCACGCGTTCCGCAGCACAACCTGACACGACGGCACGATGACAATCCGTTGGTCACGCCGCCGTCGGCACGTTTAGCCAACAGCCTGAACGAGGACTTCGACAACATGACGACACTCGCCGGCAGCGGCTGGTCGCTGCAGAACCTCAGCACTCCGGTCGACCCAACCTCATGCACGCAGGGACCCATAGTCGCCGGAGGCGGCCCTTCGATGCATTCGATGGAGCAGGCAGCTACGTCAGCGCCAACTACAACGCCGGCAGCAGCGGCACGATCGGCAACTGGATGATGACGCCGCAACTGGACTCAGGAACGTGCAACGTACGCGGTCTCGGTCTCCGCGCAGCCGAATGGCGGCAGCCGCTATCGCTGTGTCGTCATCGGTGGCGCTGGAACAATGAATACACTGCCCGTCTCCGACATCACGGTCGTTTGCGACGTGAACTTTGTTGATGGCTTGGAGCTGCCGTCGCCTTGGCTATTTCGCAAAAGAGGGCGCCGCCATCGCGGCGCCCTCTTTTTTATTCCCATGGATGGCCGGCATGCTGGGTCCGCGGACGACGATATCCGTATCATCGGGCATGCGCACTTGCCGATCTAAAGCGCCTGATCTCGCGCGCAAGGCACCTCGAATACGTCCAGCGCGTCGGGCTGCGCGCCTATTGCGGCGCCGTGCCATTGATTGCCATCGTCTCTGATCAGCAGGCCCACGACCCTGCCTTCGCTCGCGACCAACAGCCGCTCCCGACCGCAACGTCCCTCCACGATTTCGACCTGCAATCGAAACGACAACGGCTGCGCGGCGAGTTCGGCAGGCTCTGCTTCGAGCTTGGCGGCATCGAGTCGATACGCGCCGACCGGCAACGCCTGACCGAGCATCGCAGCCTCCGGCCACGCAAACGGCCCGGTTCCCGCTCGTCGCAGCGCAGCGGCACCGGCGCTGACATCGTCGCGGGTGTTCTCGCCGGGCGAGCGACCGTCCGGCCATATCCCCACAACGGCGGACACGGCATCGGCATTCGCGGTATCCCGTTCGTGCTGCATGATCACGAGCATGCCGCCTTCTGCCGCCAGAGCGAGTACGCCGATGGCGACGATGACGACGAGTTGCAACTGCCGACGGATCGGCTTGGCGAGAAAAACCGTGAGCAACCCGGCCCATGCAAGTGTCGACCACGACAGGTAACGCGGCGCATAAAGCTGCAGCGGATTCTCAGCGAAATAGCTTGTCCGTGTCAGCCCGACCATGCCGGCAACGCCGACACCGAACCATGCCAGCGCTAGACCCAAGTTCGCGATCGGATTGCCCGCATCATCAGCGCGGCGGCGGCGCAGGGTCGCGATCACAATCATGAATATCAATGCCGCGCCGGCGAGCTCCTGCGGAACCACGCTGCGATGCACGTCACCGCAAACCGCTGTCCACGCCCGTGCGATTGCGCCAACGCCATCGAATGGATGCGGAAGCGCTGCTGCTGCAGCGGGATCCACGAGCGGCCAGAACAGGAAGATCAAGGGCGCCGCGAGCCAGCGCAGCGCCACGCCCGCCTGCTCCCAAGGTCTAAACGACCACGCAGCGAACGCCCCGCCAGCGAGCCCACGGTAGCAAAGCAGCGCAAGTACCAATCCCGCCGCAACGACGAGATAGTCCCTCATCGCTCCACGCTGCACGAACAGCAGGACAAACAGCGCCGCAAACCCGGCGATGCCGCTACCGAAATTGAACGCAGCGACGAAACAGAGCCCACTCGCCATCGCGACGCGCGAGCGAGACGCAAACGACCGACCGTTTCGGTCAACAACCAACGCGATCGCACCAACAACACACAAAAGCACGCTGTAGACATGCAGGCTCTCGTTGTCGTGCAGCAGCGCGCGCGCATTGCCGAGCCAGAACACTCCCAATGTCAGCGCAAGCGCCGCCATGGCACGGGTCAACGCAGGGAGATCGTTTGCCCGCAACACGATTCGAAGCATCATGCCCCACGTTGCAAGAGCAAGCACAAGGCCTGCGGCAATCTGCAAACGTTCGTCGCCGGCCAGCCAGTGCAGACTTGCGTACCGCACGAGGTTGGCGAATATCTCGGGATGACCGTTGTCGGCGGCAAGCACGCTGCTTGGGAACGGCGTATCGAGCAGGCGCGCATAGTGTCTCCACGCGTCCGCAAACGGCACACGCGGCGACACGAGGACGACCGCAGCAACCGCGACGGCGACGTACGCACATGCCGCGGCGAGCAAGCCGCGCACGGTCCAGACCAGCTCGCCCGGCAACTTGGGTTTCACGCGCCGATCCACGTCACGCCATGCATCGCCAAGCTGCGTTGTGCGATCAAGGATACCCTTGGCAGCCACGCGCGACATGCGATGCGAGCGCGAGCGTCAGCGCAATGTCTCGGCCGCTGCAACGATATCCGCGTCGCCGGGCAGCACCAGCAATGCCGCCCCTGCGAGCGGGGTATAAGTATCTACACCAACCACACGTCGCAGCGGCGTTGCGCCCTGCCCCGCTTCCACGATCGCGGTGATCACGCCCTCGCCGATACCCGCACTGTGGCGCCCTTCATCGACGACGATGATGCGTTTGGCATCCTTGGCCTGCTCGGCAATGAAGGCCTCGTTCAGTGGCACCAGCCAGCGCAGATCGACGACACGGCAATGCCAGCCGAGCTTGGTCTCGATCTCGCGCGCGGCGCGCAGACTCATCGGCACGCCGTTGCCATAGCTGAAGATCACGACGTCGCTGGCATCGGCGTTGTAGACCCGGCCTTCGCCCAGCGGCATCGATTGATCCAGTGGCGGATACGCGGTGAGCCACTGGCCGTCGCCGGCTTCATACAGATCCTTGGTCATGTACAAGGCGATGGGTTCGAGAAAGATCGAGACGCGACCGTCGACTTTCGCCAATGCCGTCAATGTACGCAGCATTGTCGCAGCATCATCGCCGCGGCTGGCACAACCGACGACAAGACCAGGAATGTCGCGCAACGCGGTGATCGAATTGTCGTTGTGGAAATGGCCGCCGAAACCGCGCTGGTAGCCAAGGCCGGCCATGCGCACAACCATCGGGTTCCTGTATTGGTCGTTCGAGAAGAACTGCAGCGACGCCGCCTCGCCACGGATCTGGTCGCAGGCGTTGTGGAAATACGCGAGATACTGGATTTCAGGGATCGGCAGCATGCCCATGTTGGCGTAACCCTGGGCGAGGCCGAGGATCATCGTCTCGTCGAGCAGGGTGTTGAACACGCGTGCGTTCTTGAATGCCTTGTGCAGTCCCTTGGTCACCGTGTAAACGCCGCCCTTCTGCGCGACGTCTTCGCCGAACAGCAGCGTTTCCGGATATTTCGCGAACAGATCATGCAGCGCATTGTTGATCTGGATCGCAAGATGGCGCGGCGGCAGTTTTTCCGGCAGTTTTTCCGCGCTGCCGAACACCGCCAGGCGCTTCTCGGCATAGTCGGCGCGCCGCGCTTCCGCGTTGACCTTGGCTGGCGTGTACGGCGCGAGCGGTGCGATGACGTCATCGAGTCGATCGAGTTTCGGTC
>JBDSNK010000165.1:0-4894 GCA_039915385.1 Dokdonella sp. | reverse complement strand
AGCAGGTCCGGATTGGCCGCAGCCTTGCTGAAGTGGGCGATGCTCGAGCCGGGTTCGAACGTGGCTGGTGCATACAGGCGCATGTGCCCGCCCGTCTCTCCGGCAGCTGTCGGTTGAAATACGCCTTCATCGGCCGTCACGTTCGCGCCGAGCCAGACGAGATTCGGATCGGCGGTGAAGTCGGCGATGCGCTGCGCGTTCGACTTGTCCTTCCACAGCAGGCCGGTATTGGTCGCATTGGCCTGGAAGAACGACCAGATGTCGCGCAATGAATTGGGATAACCGCCATACACCCAGCCGCTTTGGCAGCTGGGATTCTTGGTGCACACAAGCGAAACGAAGCCGAGCCCGTGGCCAATCTCGTGCAGCAGCGTTGGGTACAGGCGCACCGTGTTGGCGGGCGTGGCCGCCTGCGGATTGACGCCGTAGTAGAAGCGAGTGCCCGCACCAAGGCAGCCGGTATCAATGCTGCTATTGAATATCGCATCGATCTCGGTCGACGTGCCGTTCAAATTCGCATTCGCGAGTGCCTCGGCGAGCGCTTGCGGATAGAACGTGTTCGACTGCGCCCCGGGTGGCACCGGCACGAGGGTGGTGAAGTTGGTCGGCCCAGCTTTTCCCAGCACGCCGCCGCCGGCCGAGCACGGCACGAGCGGATCGAAGTGGCCACTGATCGTGATCACGATATTGCTCTTCAACAGCGCCGCCCATTGCTTGGCCACCGCATTGAAGAGGAAAAGACGCTGCGCGCCGAGCGTCGTGCCGGGGTTGCCACCTTCGGGCGCGCGTGCTGTTGGGTCGTTGAATCCTTCGCCGGCCGCATCCGTGCTCTGCACGATGATCGTTGCTGCCGATGCAGCGCCGACGTAGAGCGACGCGCAAAGCATCGCGAGTATCGTCATCCTCATTTGCGCGGACTCCCTTCCGGAACGACCTCGCTGATGGCACCACCGGCGTCCTCGGATTCGTCGTAGCTGCCGTCGGAGCGAAAACGCGCGACGCTGCGTGACATGTACTGTCCATTCATGTGCACGACGGTCGCGCCATCGGCTTTTGTCTCGATCAGTACTTTCGAATAGTCGGTTGCAGGATTCGCGGGATCCTCGGCCTGCATTGCTGCGGCGTCGGGTTCGATCAATTGACCGCTGGCCGGGTCGATGCGGGTCGTGAGGCTGGCGACGGCCTGGGCTGGCGCGTCCACGGGCGCCATCGGATCGAGTCCAAGATCGTGCCGTCCCGCCACCGCGGCTTGCGTGCAGGCGACAAGGAGGGTGCCGAAGATCAGGGTGAGGCGAACAGGTTTGTTCATGGCGATCCCGTGCTCCTGATTCTGTCGGCAATGATCGGTCGCCGACCATGGGTCCGGCCATCTTATGCCTGCGCTGCCTTCCGATGGTGAATGCACGGTGCGCGAACCGGAAGGCAGCGATCTGCGACGCGTGCCGATGCCGCGGCCTGTGCTTCGTGCGTCGATGGGAACCTGCGGTTGCAGGCGACGGTGCGTGTGCCGCTTCGCGAGCACTCGGCGCGACGCGCTCTCGCCCGTTGAGCCGCGCTTCTCGTCGGCGGCGCGAGCGCGAGGCCCGCATGAGCGTGGCGCTGATCCCTCTGCGAAATCACTCTGCTATCTTCCACGCAGACAGCAGCAGGGTACGCGCATGACCGATGCCGATCGTTCCGATCTCCATGCCGAGCTCGACCAACGCCTGGTCGCGGCGACGCGCGGCATCCGCTTGCTCGACTCGGTCAGCTGGCCGGCGTCGGCCGAACTCGACTTCATCGCAGCGTGGAAGGCAGGCAATGCGAAACTGCCCGTGATTGCTTATCCGCGCGTGGATTTTTCGGCGACGCGTGCGGAACTCGCTGCGATCGTCGCCGCCGCGGATCCGGCGCATCCGGTGGGCGACTACATCACGCGTACGTCCGACTCCTGGCGCATCGCGACCGAGTTGCTCGACGTGATGGGCACACCGGCGATCACGGCGCATTCGGCCAAACTGTACGGCCTGCCCGGCGACCGCGTGCCCGGAGCGGCGCTCACCAATGTCGATGCCGCCGAGCATTTCATTGCGATCGCCGATGAATACAACAGCGGTGCGCCGCTCGACGAGATCACGACGCAGATTCCAGCCGAGTCGCTTCGCATCGAACTCAAGCAGCAGCTCGACGGTTTTTTCGGCGTTGACGCGATCAAGGTCGAAGTCGATCCGAACCTGATCGCCAAGGCCGCGGCCGGTGCGACGCGCATCCGCCTGCGTTCGTCGACCACGTTCTCCAACTACGACCGCGACCAACTGCTTGCGCACGAAGCTTTCGTGCATTCGCTGACCGCGCTGAACGGCCGCGCGCAGCCGAACCTCAAATCGCTGGCGCGTTCATCGCCGCGCATCACCGCGACGCAGGAAGGTCTGGCGGTGTTTGCCGAACTCATGTCGGGCTCGATCGATATCGCGCGCATGAAACGCATTTCACTGCGCATCGTCGGCATCGACATGGCGATCAAGGGCGCGAACTTCATCGATGTGTTCCGTTTCTTCATGGACGCGGGCCAGAACGAGAGCGACAGCTTTTCGTCGGCGCAGCGCGTGTTCCGTGGCGCGCCGGTGAGCGGCGGCTCCGCGTTCACCAAGGACGCGGTCTATCTGCACGGCCTTCTATCCGTCCACACGTTCTTCCGCTGGGCGTTGAAGAATCAGCGCATGGCGTTGTGCCGCAACCTGTTCGCGGGCAAATTCGCGCTGCACGACGTGATTGCGCTGGAGCCGTATTTCGACAACGGCTACATCGCACAGCCGCGTTACCTGCCGCCCTGGGTGCAGCACGCGCACGGCCTTGCCGGTGTCCTCGCGTTTTCGCTGTTCGCCAACCAGATCCGTCTCGATCGCGTCGAGGCGGAGGATCTGGTCCTGGGACTGTGAGCGTCGACCTCCTTGAAGGGGAGGGCTTCGATGCTTGCGAAGTCGCGGGCGATGCGTTCCCATGCAGGTCGACCGCCCGATGGAGAGCCGCCCGTGAGCAAGACCCTGATCGCCGCTGCGTTACTGATTGCGTGTACCTCCGGCGCGGCCTCTGCGGCGGAAACCAGCGCGCAGATGATCAAGCCGTTGCTGCCGCAGATCACCAGCTGGCGGCGCGACCTGCATCAGCACCCGGAACTGAGCAATCGCGAAGTGCGCACCTCGGCCTTCGTCGCCGCGCAGCTGAAGAAGTTCGGCCTCGAAGTGCGCACTGGCATCGCACATACTGGCGTCGTCGGTATCCTCAAGGGCGGCAAGCCCGGACCCAAGCTCGCGATCCGTGCGGACATGGATGCGCTGCCGGTGACCGAGGAAGTTGACCTGCCGTTTGCCTCGAAGGCCAGGGGCGAGTACCTCGGCAAGCAGGTCGGCGTGATGCACGCGTGTGGTCACGATGCGCATACCTCAATGACGCTCGGCATCGCGGAGGCGATGTCGAAGATCCGCAACGACCTGCCCGGCGAAGTCATGTTCATTTTCCAGCCGGCCGAAGAGGGCGCGCCGGCAGGCGAGGAGGGCGGTGCGCCTTTGATGGTCAAGGACGGCGTGTTCCGCGACTTCAAGCCGGATGCGGTGCTCGGCATGCATGTGGTGAGTGCGCTGCCGGTTGGCGAGGTTGCGCTGCGCGCCGGCGGCGCAATGGCAAGCTCGGATATGTTCCGCATCACCGTGCACGGTCGCCAGAGCCATGGTGCCACACCGTGGAAAGGCATCGATGCGATCGTGACCGCGGCCGAAATCGTGACCAGCGCGCAGACGATCGTCAGTCGCCAGCTTGATATCAACAAGGACCCGGCCGTCGTCACCTTCGGCGTGTTCGAGGGCGGCCAGCGTTTCAACATCGTGACCGACACGGCGCATCTCGAGGGCACGGTGCGCGCATTCGACGACGGCATGCGCAAGCAGGCTCTCGCGAGTCTGAAGAACATCGCCGAGCACGTCGCCGCGGCGAACGGGGCGACGGTCGATACCGAGATCCCTGCACCGGGCAGCAACCCTGTCAACAGCAACGATCCTGTACTGACCGCGCGCGTGCGCGCAAGTCTCGAGAAAGCGCTGGGCAAGGAGCACGTCGCAGAGGCTCAGCGCTGGACTGCGTCCGAGGACTTCCCGCAACTCGCGCTCAGCGTGCCGGCACCAAGCGTGTATTTCTTCGTCGGCGCGACGCCGGCCGGGCAGGATCCCGCGACGGCGCCGACCAACCATTCGCCGAAGTTCTTCCTAGACGAAGGCGCGCTCAGCGTCGGCAGCGAGGCGATGTTGCAGGTCGCGCTCGATTACCTGGGTTACCAATGATCGTGTGGCAGTGGCGGCGCAGCGTCGGCCGCGCTGAAACCCACCCCGCAATGCGATCGAAATATTCGGCGCGTCGAGGACCGCAGTGCCGATGACTCGCCCGGCATGACAGCCGCGTCGGCGTTGGGTGCATCGGGCGCGATGCTATAGTCCAAGGCCCTATTCCTGCTGGGGCACGGACCCGTTCGCGCCTCGACCATCTGCCATGTCGACCATCGAAGAACTGAAGAAAGCCGCGCTCGACTATCACCGCAAGGCGCCGGCCGGAAAGATCAAGGTCACCTCGACAAAATCGGTGGTGACCCAGCGCGAACTGTCGCTGGCGTATTCGCCTGGTGTCGCCGCTGCATGTGAGGAGATCGTGCGCGATCCGCGCGAAGTTGCGACGCTGACCGCGCGCAGCAACCTCGTCGCGGTGATCACCAACGGCACCGCCGTGCTCGGCCTCGGCAATATCGGTCCGCTCGCGGCGAAGCCCGTGATGGAAGGCAAGGGCGTGCTGTTCCAGAAGTTCGCCGGCGTCGACGTGTTCGATCTGGAGATTGCCGAGAACGATCCGGACAAGCTGGTCGACATCATCG
>JBDSNK010000202.1:0-6341 GCA_039915385.1 Dokdonella sp. | reverse complement strand
CGGGTCAGGATTCCGACCTGCTCTCCTTCCGCGCCAATCACACGCACTCGCGGAACACGGATTTCCAGGTTCCGGCGGTTCGGTTTGCTATCGGTGGCGATACTTCAATCCTCCAAGGGGGAACATTCCGGGACGCGACGTTCAGGTTCGCGCAATCTCGGCCTTCAGGCGTTCGGCAAAGGCTGCGATCGGCATCGATCCGAGGTCCTCACCTGCCCGCGTACGCACAGAAACGGCTCCCGACTCCCGTTCGCGGTCGCCCACGACGAGGAGATAGGGAACCTTGCCCAGCGTATGTTCGCGGATTTTATAGCCAATTTTCTCATTGCGCAAATCGGCCTCCACTCGGAAACCTTGCGCGACAAGGGTTTGCATGGTTTCGGCGGCGAAATCGGCCTGCGCGTCGGTGATATTCATGACCACGGCCTGGACCGGGGCCAGCCATGCCGGGAAAAGACCGGCATGGTGCTCGATCAGAATGCCGATGAAGCGCTCCATCGAACCAACGATGGCCCGATGCAGCATGGCCGGATGGCGTTTCTGGCTGTGTTCATCCACATATTCGGCGCCGAGGCGCTCGGGCATCATGAAATCGACCTGCATGGTGCCGACCTGCCAGGCGCGCCCGATCGAGTCCTTCAGGTGGTATTCGATCTTTGGCGCATAGAACGCGCCCTCGCCCGGCAATTCCTCCCACTCGACACCGGCCGCACGCAGCGCCCGGCGCAGCATGTCCTCGGTGCGGTCCCAGAATTCGTCGGAGCCGATGCGTTTTTCCGGCCGCAACGCGAGCTTTATCGCGATGTCGGTGAAGCCGAAGTCGGCATAAACCGCCATCGCCTGCTGATGGAATGCGGTGACTTCCGCCTCGACCTGGTCTTCGGTGCAAAAGATATGGCCGTCGTCCTGGGTGAACGCCCGCACGCGCATGATGCCGTGCAGCGCACCGGACGGCTCGTTGCGATGGCAGCCACCGAACTCGCCGTAGCGGACGGGCAGCTCGCGGTAGCTGCGCAGGCCGGTGTTGAAGATCTGCACGTGGCCGGGACAGTTCATCGGTTTCAGTGCGTACGTGCGCTTCTCCGACTCGGTGAAGAACATGTTCTCGGCGTAGTTGTCCCAGTGGCCGGACTTCTTCCACAACGACACGTCGAGCACCATCGGACAGCGCACTTCCTGGTAGCCGCAGCGCTTGTACACACCGCGCATGTGCTGCTCGACCTGCTGCCAGATGGTCCAGCCCTTCGGGTGCCAGAACACCATGCCCGGACTTTCTTCCTGCTGATGAAACAGATCCAGCGCTTTGCCGATCTTGCGGTGATCGCGCTTTTCCGCCTCCTCCAGCATGTGCAGGTAGGCGGCGAGATCCTTGTCGTTAAGCCACGCGGTGCCGTAGATGCGCGACAGCATCGCGTTGTTGGAATCGCCGCGCCAATAGGCGCCAGCGACCTTCATCAGCTTGAAAGTCGCCAACTTGCCGGTGTTCGGAACGTGCGGCCCACGGCACAGATCGGTGAATTCGCCTTGTGTATACAGCGAGAGGTCCTCGTTCGCCGGGATACCCTCGATGATTTGCGCCTTGTATTCCTCGCCCTTCGCGCGGAAATACGTGACGGCTTCGTCACGCGCCATCACCGAACGCGAGACCGGCAGCGCCTCGGCGACGATCTTCTTCATCTCCGCTTCGATCAGCACGAGATCCTCGGGCGTGAATTGGCGTTCGAACGCGAAGTCGTAGAAGAAGCCATTATCGATGACCGGACCGATCGTCACCTGCGCCTTCGGGAACAGACGCTGCACAGCCTGCGCAAGCAAATGCGCGGTCGAGTGGCGAATGATCTCGAGCGCCTCGGGACTCTTGCTGGTGACGATCTCGAGCTTCGCGTCGTGGTCGATCATGCGGCTGCTGTCGACGAGCTGGCCGTCAACCTTGCCGGCCAGGGCGGCCTTGGCCAGTCCGGCACCAATCGAGGCGGCGACGTCCTGCACGGTCGGTGCGTTCTCGAACTGTTTCTGGCTGCCGTCGGGGAGCGTGATATTGATCATGGGGAGCCTGTTTCCGTTCGCCGGAATCTGCCGCAGCGCTTCCGGCCTATCGGCCATCGACGGCCATAAAAAAAGAGCGCCAAGGCGCCCTTTTTCTTGTCACCGGACAGCCTTGCGCGATTTCACATGAAAAAGTGGAAGGTTCGCGTCATGGTGATCGTGTTCTTTCGAACTACGGCTCCTGTATTTTCTTGTGCTTCTCTTGAAGAGTCCGGCCACGGATGGCCGGTTCTGCTTCGGCTCCGCCATCACGGATGAGGGCAGAAGTAACTGGTGGGCGGTACAAGGATCGAACTTGTGACCCCTACCATGTCAAGGTGCGGCAAGATACGCAAAAACAACAGTTTAAGCAAGCGTTCGTGCGCGATCGGTGCCTTTGCGTTTCAATGAGTTGCGCGATAGGCGGGGCCAACGCGGGGCCAGTTGAAAGCGCTTGCGTTCCTCTTCAGCAAGGGTATCTTCCGCCGATGGACAACGTCCGCTACCTGCCCTCCAAGCTCCCGCTTGAGCCGCCGCCAGACACGAGGCCGCTGTGGCGGCGCTGCGTTACGCCGGCCGCGTACGCCGCTCTATGGCTCATGGTGATGGTGCCGATCGCACTCGGCTTCGGCGGGTACGTGCTGCTGGTCGCCCTGGCCATCTGGGCGGGGTTCGCGGTGTACGACCTCAGTCGCCGGCTGCTGCGCCGGACGCCATGACCGACTTCATCTGCTCGCGTAGCCTCGCCTGATCCGCCTCGGGCTCGCGCCCGATCTTCGCGTAGCCACCATGCATGATCGCCGCACGGAGCTTGTACGACTCACGCTCGTCGGGCGTCGCCTTCTCCCACGCATTGAGCTGCTGGTTGATCGGCAGGCGCTTGAACCGGATCTGCGGGACGAGCTCCTGCTTCTCGGTCGCCAAGCGCTTGAGCTGCGAGCCGGTGAAGCCGCGAGTGTCCGGCTGCTCGCCGTCACGCGCCGCCTTGACCGCGGCCTTGAAGTTGGCGGAGATGTCCGTCTTCTCCTGCGAGCGCGCACCAGACGGCAGCGTGTCGTAGTACTTGTCCGCGACGTATTCCTGAAACTTCGACTTCGTCACTTCGCCGGATGCAGGGGTGATGCCGATGAACGGCAGCGCGGTCATGACGGCGCTGGTGCCGGTGCTCGCATTCTTCGCGGCGCCCTGGATCGCATACGGCATCATGCTCTTGCCGAGGTAGGTGAGGAACTGCTTCGCCTCAGTCGGGATGCTGGCGTCCGGGTCGTAGACCTCGGTGCCGTAGAAGTCCTTGTTTCGAGCAATCTCGGTCAGCATCGAGAGCGACGGATGCAGCTTGTGCGATGCCGTCGTCAGCGGGTGGAACAGCCATGAGAACTCGTCCTTCACGTAGGACGGGAAGGCGATGCGTTCTTCGGTGTCATCGGCGTTCTTGCGACCGGTGCGTGGGAAGAAGAAGTCCTTCGCGTCCTTTGGACCCTGGCCAGTCATGAGGTATTGCGTGGTCGCGCCCATCATCCCGACCACGGCATTGAGCGTGATGAGGTAGGACAGGCGATCGGTCAATCGGCTTTGCTTCACGTTCGTGATTGTTCCAGCCTTGTCGAGTGGCGCGATGTAGCCTTCCGGCTTCGCCAGGCGCCGAGCGTCACCGATGCCGCCGACGATGAGGCGCAGCGAGCCCCAGTTCCAGCCGACCGACTGGACGCTTGCATGGAGCGCGTCCTTCATGGTCTTGTTCCAGAACAGGTTGTCGTACGCGAATTGCCCGAGACGGTCGTCGATTGTGGCGTTTATCTCGTAAGAAATCTGCTTGAGCGTGTCCGGATGCAGCGCGTCGAGCGTGTCCTTGTAGTTGCCGCGTCCGGTGCCGAGGTCGTCCGATACTTGGTCGAGCCGGAACTTCATGTGCATCACGCGCGCCGTCATCTTCTGCGCTGGCACGAGGTGGTGCGCAATCAGTCGCGTGGTTCCCTCGATCGCGCCGGGGATTGCCTTCATCGCGATTGTGCGCGCATCGCCCTGGTCGATCGCACGCATGAGCTTGCGGTAGTCGTCGTTGTAGTCGACGGGGTTCATCTTGCCGCGCGCGCCACCCTCGGCCAGCGCATCGAGGATCGCGGCCGTGTTCGGGTCTGCCGCTTCTTTTCCCTCGAACTGGCGCATGAGTTTGTTGCCGCCCTTCGGCGAGGTGTAGACCGCGACGGGGATCTTGGCGAGTTCCCGCAGTCCGCCCTTCACATCATGCAGGAGCGCGATCCGGCGCCAGCCGATGTCGGCGTGCGTGGCGATGGTGTCGAGTGTGGTCATGCCGGCGTGGAATGCAGACAGCCCCAGTCGAGCGGAGAGGAGTAGATTCTGCATGTACCGGAACCCGCGCCACGCGGCGAACTTCGTCAGGCCAGGGTCGAGGTAGTTGTTCAGATCGTGCGCAGATAGCTCGGGTATGACTTTGCTGGTGAACGAAGTGTCGTTCACGCGCGCGAAGCCTACCGGGATGCGCTCGCCCTTCTCCAAGTCGTGCACGACGCCGCGGTCTTCCAGTGCCTTCATGATGCGCAGCGATGCGAGCAGCTTCTCGCCAGCCTGATAGCGCCCCATGAGTAGGTCGGCGGGGTTCGTCGAGATGGGCTTGAACCCTGCTGCGATGCCTTCCTCGTAGTCGTTGAAGACGCGCTCTTTCGTGAACTTCTTACCGCCTGCGAGCGGTCGCTTCGCCATCGCGTCAGTGTAGAAAGCGTGCGTGCGCTCTGGCTCCTCCCACTGCTGCGGGAAGTAATTCTCCACGAGGTGTTCGAGGTACTTGCTGCCGTGCGATCGAATCTCTGCCGCTTGCGTGTCGAGCAAGTGCCGCACGGATGCGAAGAACGGCCGCGTCAGCGGATCGAGCGTCGGCTCGCCTCGCTGGAAGCGGATCACGTCGGCCAGCGCCTGTCGTGGATCCTCGCGAACTTCCTTCGGGCGCTTGTCGAAATACTTGATGAACGCATTGACGGATGCGTCGGCTTGCGCAACACGGCGGTCACGACGCGCGAGCGCAGATCGGATGTCTCCGCGCGTGAGTTCTTGCATGTGCTTCGGATCGCCAACCGCCATGATTGCAGCGGCGGCGGAGTGCGCCTGGCCGATGTTATTGAGCGGCGGCAGTTCGGGCGCGTCTTCGGTGCGTTGTTCGCTAAGGTCGTCGCGGGGCTTCGAAAACATCGTCTTGCCGCGCTGATCGATGCTCGTCTGTTCCGGACGCTCGCCGTCGAACAGACCGCCGTCGCCGGTGTCGGCACGACCGCCGTTCAATCCATTGCGCTGCGCAGCCTTGCCGCGCGATGCCGCGTCGAGGTGGTCGCGCGTTGACGGACCGCCGAACAGGTCGGAGTTTTCCGGCACGCGCATGACGGACTTCTCTCGCTCCTTGTCCTTCGCGCCGAACATATCATCGACGCCTGCCGCTTTGCGCGGCTTGGAGAATAGCGGCTGGCCAGCGCGAACGCTTTCGACCATTGCCGGGGTGATGTCGAGCGAGTGGACGCCTTGAGAACCCGCAGCGCGCGCCTCCGCTTCCGTCGAAAATTGTTTACCTTCCATTCCTGGCGCGTCGCGAAGCATGTATTTGCGAGCGCTGTAGTCGTAGGCAATCCCGCGATTGACGTCAATAGACGCCTCGCCGACCTTCGCCCCCCACTGCTTCACGTACTTGTTCACTTCGTTCGGCAGCATCTTGTCGTAGAAGGCTTTCATGCCTTCGCCGCCAACGCGAAGATCGGACCCTGAAAATTTCTTCTGGTCTTCGACACCCATGATCTTTTCGGCCATTTCTTTGCCGACCACCTCATCCACGCCTTTCCCTGCGTACTCCCCCTTCGTGATCTTGCCTTCGCTGTTTATGTGCAGGTCGACGTCGCCGCGACCGCCCGGCATATTCAAGAAAGCGACACGATCAACACCGCCGAGCGTGCGCTGCTTTACCACGTCAATGCTGTTCACTTGCTTGCTCAAGTCGAACCGATCCGCCTGCTGCGCTCCCGTCGTCCACGTGACCTTGTCGTATCCCTTGTCCACCGCCATGCGCAGGGCGCGCTTGAAGGCGAGCATCGGCCATTCCTTCTTGAACGGCGCGTCGGGCACGCCCTTCTTCTTGGCCTGCGCTTCCGCTGCATCACGCGACGAGTAGACGTTCTCTTCCACCTCGAACATGGTGCGACCGCCGCGCACGACCTCGGTGATCGGCGCCGAGCCGTAGCCCTGCTTGCGGCCAGACTGGTGCCAGTCGCTTTGAATCTCTTCGACGTGGAGGATCTTCTCGCCGTTCGGACCAACAC
>JBDSNK010000030.1:0-18320 GCA_039915385.1 Dokdonella sp. | reverse complement strand
CACCTGTGGATGGCAAGCCCGGCCAGGGCGCCGTTTACGTGTTCAAGAAAGTCGGCTATGTCTGGCAGCAGACGCATAAACTGGTAGCGAACGACGGCGTCGCCGGCGACCAATTTGGCGGTGCGATCGCGCTGATTGGCACGACCGCCGTGATTACCGCGCCGCTGGCGACAATCAATGGCAAGATATGGCAAGGAGCGGCCTATGTGTTTTCCCTGGCCGGAACAACATGGGCGCAAGTACAGAAACTTCTCGCAAGCGATGGCCACGCGTTCGCGACTTTCGGCAAGGCAGTCGCCCTCAACGCGAAATATGTGTTCGTCGGTGCCGGAGGCGTTTTTCAGGCCGGCCACTACCTGCCACGATCGGTTTATATTTTCAGGTTTGTTGCCGCGCACAGTGGCAATTCGTGGCTTCAAAGCCAGAAACTCGACGCACCCGATCCAGCCGATGCCACCAGTGCGTTCGGTACTTCGATGGCGATTGCCGATGCGGTAGCACTGGTCGGCGCACGCTCTTCCACTGTTGATGGCGTCCTCGGACAAGGCATCGTCTATGGATACGCCGAAATCAACGGCGTCTGGACACTGACGAACAAGCTGGTCGCAAGTGATGGTGCGGCCCGCGATAATTTCGGCACCTCGATCGCTCTCTCCGGCGCCTCAGCGCTCATTGGCTCGCCCGGCGTTTTCAAGGGAACGCTCAGCGTCGGCGCGGTATATCGATTCGACCACAAGGATGGAAACTGGCTGCAGTCACAGGAATTCCATGCCACTGACACCAAAGCTTTCAATTTCGGCGCAACCGTCAGCGTATGGAAAGACAGAGCGCTTGTCGGCGCTTACGCAGCAGACTCCTATCGAGGCACCGCCTACGTCTTCCAGGAGCAGGCAGGCGTCTGGACGCAAGTACAGCAATTGATCGCAAGCGATGCCGCGCCCGGAAACGTATTCGGGTACACCACGGCCATCAACGCAGGGACCGCCATGGTCGGCTCATTTTCCGCCGACGTCGGCGGCAATGCAGACCAGGGCGCCGTCTATTTCTACAACGCCCCGCACGTGGGTCCGGACCTGGGCTCATCGTAGCCACCCTTTGGACGGGCAAGCGAGCGTCGGATTCAACGGTCTCGCACTACACAATGTGAGTGTGCGCAAGCGGGGACGGCATCTGCGGCCTTTTACGGCACGATGCCCGATAGTCGGGTGGGGTTTGCGTTCTCCACACGCAACAGCAGTGCGGCTGAAGCCGCTTCCAGGGTACCTCGCACGAGTGCTTCCCATGCTGCCGAGCCCGCGCGCTCATGACGACACCATCCCCACCCAACCCTCCCCTTGAAACGGAGGACTCGAGCACGCTGCCTTGAATTCCGCCCCCTCAAACGGGGGGCTGGCGCGCACTGTCTTGAAGCTCTCCCCTTCAGCGGGACGGCTAAACGCGCGATGCGTTGAAGTCCTCGTCATCAAGGGGAGGGTTGGGTGGGGATGGTGTCGTGCGCGCCACTAGCGGAATCGCTGCTGAACCTGCCTGCATGCGTTTCCTGCTCACAACTCAATGCCATGGCCCGAAATCAGCGCGCCCCTGTTTCGCGCACTGCCGTGCCCGCTCAGAGGGCGCAGCTGAACCGATGCCATGTCGGCCACGCGTGCCGCTTCGCTGGTTCAGGTTCAAACCGTCATGGTGTGGGCTCCACGGCTTTCATCGCCGCCCGGCCCAGGGGGCCTTACCAACGCGAGTACCTGTCCATGGCATCCGAAATTCGAATTCCCGCCGACGTCGTCACGCCCGTCGATAGCGATCTCTATACCTCCGGCGTCAGCTGGGGCGCCGTACTCGCCGGTGCTGCCGGCGCCGCGGCTTTGTCGTATGCACTCGTCATCCTCGGCTTCGGCCTTGGACTGTCGTCGATTTCGCCGTGGGCCTACGCAGGCGCGAGCGCAACGACAATCGGTGTCGCGACCATCCTCTGGCTCAGCTTCACGCAGATCGCGTCGTCGAGTCTCGGCGGATACCTGGCCGGCCGTCTGCGCGTGAAGTGGGCGAGCGTGCATACCGACGAAGTGTATTTCCGCGACACCGCCCACGGCTTCCTGAGCTGGGCCGTCGCGTCACTGGTGGTCGCGGCTTTCCTTGCCAGCACGCTCTCCAGCGTATTGAGCGGCGGCGCGACGATCGCGGCAACAGCGGCGGGCGGCATCGGTGCCGGCGCGGGTGCGGCAGCAAGTGCCACCGTCGCAAAGAACGCGGATGCGATCGGCGATGCCAGCGGCTACTACGTCGACATGCTCATGCGCGGTGCGCCGGCGACAGCAGCATCGTCCGACGCGACATCGACCGATGGCACGAATGCGATGACGCCTGCTCGCAACGACGCCGGCAACCGTGCCGAAGTCGCGCGCATCTTTGCCAGTGCCCTCGCGACCGGCGATCTGCCAGCGACCGACCGCCAATACCTCGGCCAGATCGTTGCGCGTCGCGCCGGGATCGACTCCGCGCAAGGCGAACAGCGCGTGAGCGATGTCTACGCACAGTTGAAGCAGTCGGTTGAAACCGCAAAGACGAAGGCGAAGGAAGCCGCCGACAGCGCGCGCAAGATCAGCGCGGGTATCGCGATATGGATGTTCATCTCGCTGTTGCTGGGTGCGTTCTTCGGTAGTTTCGCCGCCACCTTCGGCGGTCGCCATCGCGAGACCTATTCGCACCTCACGCGCGCCAACCATCTCTGACCCCTGGAGGATATTCCCATGCGTTCCATACTTCTTTTCATGCTGGGCGTGCCGCTGCCGATCATCATCCTGATCGCGCTGTTCGTGCACTGAGCGTCGACCTCGACTGAATCCGGCGGGGCGCTGCGTGCGCCCCGCCTGTCGTTTGTCGCGACCTTGTCGATGGCGGAGCGGACGCAGATCGTCGCTGCTGATTGCGTTCATGCGCCCAGCACGAGGATCGGCGATCTCCCATAAACGCCCCCACCCTCTTCCCGACTCCGGAGCAATCCCATGGCCAAGCGCAAGCCAGCGCCCCAGAAGAACCCCCGCACGACGCACACGGCCAACGACGCGCGCGGCAATGGCGACGAGCTGCAGCAGATGGCCTCAGGTCGGCACCCCGTGCTCACCACCAACCAGGGCGTGGCGCTGGCGGACAATCAGAACTCGCTGCGCGCAAGCCCGCGTGGGCCCACGCTGCTGGAAGACTTCATTCTGCGCGAGAAGATCACGCACTTCGACCACGAACGCATTCCCGAACGCATCGTGCATGCGCGCGGCTCGGCCGCGCACGGTCATTTCAAACTGACGCGTTCGCTGGCGAAATACACGACCGCAAAGATCCTTACCGAAGTCGGCGTCAGCACACCGCTGTTCACGCGCTTCTCAACCGTCGCCGGCGGCGCCGGTTCGGTCGACACGCCGCGTGACGTGCGCGGCTTCTCGGTGAAGTTCTACACCAAGGAAGGCAACTGGGACCTCGTCGGCAACAACATCCCGGTATTCTTCATCCAGGACGCGATGAAATTCCCCGACCTCGTGCATGCGGTGAAGATGGAACCGGACCGCGGCTTTCCACAGGCCGCCTCTGCGCACGACACGTTCTGGGATTTCATTTCGCTCACCCCCGAATCCATGCACATGATCATGTGGGCGATGAGTGATCGCGCGATACCGCGTTCGTTGCGCATGATCGAAGGCTTCGGCATTCACAGCTTCCGCCTGCTCGATGCGGCGGGCAAATCCACCTTCGTGAAATTCCACTGGCGTCCCGTGCTCGGCCTGCAGTCCACGCTGTGGGACGAGGCGGTGAAGCTCGCCGGCGCCGATCCGGACTTCCACCGGCGCGACCTGTTCGAGGCGATCCAGGCCGGCGCATTTCCCGCCTGGGATCTTGCCGTGCAGCTGTTTACGCAGGAGCAGGCGGATGCGTTTCCGTTCGACCACCTTGACCCGACGAAGTTGATCCCCGAAGAGCTGGTGCCGTTGACGGTGGTCGGGCGCATGACGCTCGATCGCTGGCCGGACAACTTTTTCGCCGAAACCGAACAGGTCGCGTTCTGCCCCTCGCACGTCGTGCCCGGCATTGACTTCTCCAACGATCCACTGCTGCAGGGACGCCTGTTCTCCTACCTCGATACGCAACTGTCGCGCTTGGGCTCGCCGAATTTCCATCAGCTGCCAGTGAACGCGCCGAAGTGTCCGTTTGCGAACCAGCAGCGTGATGGCCACATGCAAATGGATATCCCCAAGGGCCGCGTCAACTACGAACCGAGCTCGCTCGATCCGGCGTCCGCACGTGCGAGCACGAGCGGCTTCCGCAGCTTCGCGCAGTCCGCTGACGATGGCAGCAAGGGACGCATCCGCGCCGAGAGTTTTGCCGACCACTACAGCCAGGCACGCCAGTTCTACACCAGCCAGAGCAAGCCGGAGCAAGCGCACATCGCTTCCGCCATTGTTTTTGAATTATCGAAAGTGCAGACCGGGCACGTGCGCGAAGCGATCGTCAGCCACCTGCGCAACATCGACGAGGATCTCGCTCGTCGCGTCGGCGAGGGCCTCGGCATGGACAAGCTGCCGGCCGCCGCAGAGGCCGCGGCACCCATCCTCGACCTGCCCGTCTCGCCTGCACTGCAACTCATCGGCAAGATGAAGGACACCCTCCAGGGCCGCGCCGTCGGCATCCTCATCCACGACGGCTCCGACCCCACCACGGTGAAGGCCTTGCGCAAGGCAGCCGAAAGCGCGGGAGCGAGCGTAAAACTGGTTGCGCCGAAAATCGGCGGTGCGCGCATGAGCGATGGCAAACAACAGGCCGCCGATGGACAACTCGCCGGCACGCCCTCGGTCGTGTTCGATGCAGTCGCCGTGGTGTTGTCCGAGGAAGCCGGACGCCTGCTCGCCAGCGAAGGCGCAGCCGTCGATTTCGTGCGTGACGCGTGGGGCCATCTCAAGGCGATTGCCGTCGACGCGGGCGGCAAGGCACTGCTCAAGGCGGGCGGCGTCGGCAAGGACGCGGGAATCGTCGACGCCGGCGATACGAAGGCGTTCATTGCAGCCGCAAAAACGCGCCAGTGGAGCCGCGAGCCGAAGTTGCGCACACTCGCCTGACGCGCGTGCAGGTCCGGGGGCCATCACACGATGGCGCCCGGAGCTTGCGATAGCCGCACGCATTCCCCGATCGCGAAATCAACGATGCCCAAACGCACCTCGCACAAGCGCGTCATCATCGCCGCTCTCGCCGGCAACATCGCGGTTGCCGTGACCAAGTTCGTCGCCGCCGTCGTCACCGGCAGCTCCGCGATGATGAGCGAAGGCGTACACTCGCTCGTCGACTGCATCAACGAAGGCCTGCTGCTGTACGGCACCGCACGCGCCGACAAACCGGCGGATCGCAGCCATCCGTTCGGCTACGGCCGCGAACTCTACTTCTGGGCCTTCATCGTTGCGCTGCTCGTGCTCGCGCTCGGTGCGGGTGTGTCGCTGTACGAGGGCGTTCATCACCTGCAGCACCCGGAGCCGATCACGCGACCGCTGGTCAACTATGTCGTGCTCGTCGCCTCGCTGATGTTCGAGGGCGCGTCATGGATCGTCGCGATGCGCGCGTTCCGCGCGAGCAAGGGCACGCAAGGTTATTTCGAGGCATTCCGGCGCAGCAAAGACCCGACCACCTTCACCGTGCTTCTGGAAGACAGCGCCGCCCTCATCGGCCTGCTCATCGCCCTCGCCGGCGTCGGTGCGAGCCACCTGCTGCATGAGCCGATCTACGACGGCATCGCCTCCATCGCCATCGGCGGCGTGCTTGCTGCTTCCTCGCTGCTCCTCGCACGCGAAACCAAAGCCCTGCTGCTCGGCGAATCCGCCCACCCGCACGTGCGCGATGCGATCCTGCGCATCGCCGGCGAAGACCACGCCGTACGCACCGCCAACGGCGTGATCACCATCCAGCTAGGCCCCAAAAACGTCATCGCCGCCCTCAGCGCGGAATTCGAAGACGCCCTCACCACCCCGCAAATCGAAGCCTGCATCCACCGCATCGAAATCGCGATCAAGGCCGCCCACCCGTCCGTCACTGGCGTGTTCATCAAACCGCAGACGCCGGAAGTGTGGGCGCACCGTCTGGCCAATCTGTCGGACAAGGAAACGCTGAATCACTGATCCGACTGATTTTGCGAAGAGGAAATTCTGTAGGAGCGGCTTCAGCCGCGATACTTTGGGGAGGAGCGCATCGCGGCTGAAACCGCTCCTACGAAAGATATCGCGCTCTCAAAGCGCTCCTCTAAAAGGGGGTGAAGAGGCGCGCTTGCGGACCACAGGTCCGCGCGCCGATGAACGCCCGAAGGCTGTGCCTGAGGGCAACAGATTGCGAGTGCAACGACCCATCGCTACGCGAGCCATGCAAGAAGCTTCTCCGAAACGAGCGGATGCTTGAAGACGCTCGTATGCATCACGCCCCACGCAGGATCGAGCAACAAGAGCTTGTCCAGCGGAACCGGAAATCGCGCGTTGCCGTTCTTCTCGTAGACACCGTCGGTTGGCACGACCAGATCGTTGCCGGCGTTGCCGAAGACCTGATCGACGATCGCGTCGACAGCACCACTGACCAGCGCACGCAATCCGCGATCAGTCGGTTCGTAGTTGGCCGCGATCGCGAAATACTCGCCTGGCTGCCCGCCCTTTGCGTTGAGCATCTGCAGGAACTTGCCATTGGGAAGCATGCTCTGAAGTCCTTCGATGCCCTTGAGTCCGGCGTGGCCGAGGATCTTTACGAGCGTGATCAGTCCTTCAAGAATTTCCGTGGCGCCGCTGGCGGGAAACATGGAAAGAGCCGTGGTCAGGCGATCGATCATGTTGACCATGTGATCGGGATCGCTGAGCAAGGTGCCGTTGTTCGGAACGGCGCCGAGCACGATACGACGGACGGTTACATGCGCGGCATCGGCGTTGAGAGATCCAGGCGCTTCTGCCAGTACACGCGAAACCAGCCCCCCGCGGCTATGGCAGATGATGTCGAGTTTCATCGGCACCTTCGGCAACTGCGACAACAGCCAGCGCACATTTCCCGTCGGATCGGCACTCAGCGTTGGATGATCGAAGGCGATCACGCGGCCCTCGTAACGTCGGTGCAATTCGGATACGGTGGCTTCGGGCAAATCGCCGAATCCACCGTGCGAGGTGCTGAAAGTTCCATGCACATACAGGAGCACTGGTCCCTTCGCTGCCATCGCCGCAATGTCGGCGGAAGCCAGAGCCGCGGCCTCGGGGTTGCGGTAGTTGGTCGGCGTGAAGCTGCGGAGTCGATACGGTCGCTTGGCCGCCTCCCAGCGCTGCGCAAAGAATTCAAGCACGGCGCCTGCGACGGGATCGGTCAGCGGATACACGAGCACCTTCAACAGACGGCGCCCGACCGCACCAAGAATACTGCGCTGCTTAGTGGTGTCGGCGTCATCCGCAATCGGCGGCACCAGATTGGCGGGAATCCGAAAGCGTTGGCCGCCCGCACTTCGCGACAGCGCGGGCGAGACCGCCGCGTCGTCTTCGGGCAGATGCCATCGCATTGCACCGAGATCGTCGATGGACAGAATGAGCTGACCGTAACCGGGATCTACCGGCGGCACTTCCAGTACGAGGTCCTGAGGTCCGGAGAGTCCGCGCGTCCGACTCGCGTCCTTCGACGCTGGCGTTGCCTGCAGCACGAGATCGATCTGGCGTGATTCCGTGACATGCGTTTCACGCAATGCGACTTCAAGCGCGTCGAGGCCGCCATCGATTCCGCGCGCCGTCGCCCGCGCCGTTGCGGCGCTTGGCATTTGCACGGCCGCCGTGCCCTTCCATCCAGGCGCCTGCAGTCGATAACCGGGAGCGATCGTGACGGCCTGCGTGGAACCGTTGAGTATCGTGGGCATATCCAACTCCTTGTAGGCAGGTCGTCATGGCATCCGCTGCAGCGTGAGGTTCGGATGTCCGTAGTAAACGTAGGCGAGATAGGTCGCCACCGGGGCCGGTTTTGCGCCCGGCACGTACTTCGCGCGCAGATCGCGCAGAATGGTGCCGATCGCTTCGCCATGTGCTGGCGCAGGCGGCAATGCGCGACGCCAGAATTCCAGCGCGATGTCGTGGGCAACGTCGTCGTCGACCTCCCACAGCGCACCCAGCACACCACCAAAACCACCGCGCAGGGCATTGCCGGGGAAGCCCGCCATGTCACCCAGCAACTCGCCGCCGATACCGAGCATGCACGCGTTGAGGAACAACAGCGGCTGCCGATCACCACCGTATTTCGCCGCTCGAAACAGCGTGCTGCGCAAGGCCGAACCATCCTCCAGAAACATCGCCGAACTGTCCGGAACGGTCGGATCGAAATCGCCGTGGCCCGCGAAGTGAACCGCCTGCACCTGGATCGGATCAAAGTTGCGTTGCAGGGTCGCGCTGAGCAGATCGCGCAGCGGTTCGGCCCTCGCGTCGAGCGCAATGCCGGGGTAGGTTTTCGCAAGCTGCTTGGCCTCGTCCTCCGCCATCGGCAGCCGGCGAAGACCGGCCGCCACCTTGTACCAGGCCTGCATCACCGCCAGGTTGCTCACGCCAAGGCTGGCGATCGGATGCACGGCCGGTCGCGCAACATTCGACGTGGTGCCCGCGCCGGCAGCCGGGGCCGGTGCACCATCGCGCAGCCAGCGCCCGACCACAGCCTGGGCGCCTAGGAACGAAGGTCGCTTATCGTCCAGCGGCTGATCGAGCCACGCGATTTCCCACGGCACGTAAGGCTCTGCACTCACGATGAGTAGTGCGGGTACTTTCGTGCTGGCGAGCGCAGCCACTTCGCTCAACGCATCGAACACCTGTGCAGGCAGGCGTTCGGCAACCAGGCGCCCGATGCCCTCGAGCGCATGCTCGAGCAGCGCGTTGCCGCCGTATTGGCGGATTTCCTCAACCATCGATTTCGCAAAGGTCTTGGCGTCCTGGCCCAGATCCATGGGGAACGGGCCGCGCGGCGTGACGAGTGTGTGCGGCGAATAAATCTGGCAGACGTATTGCCCGCTCGACGGATTGCGATCGGGCTTGGTGATTTCGATGGTCAAGTCGGGCGCGTGGCTATCGGCCACCAGCGACACCGGCGATGCCGACGACGGCGTCGATTGCCATGCAGTGCCAACTGCAGCCGTATACAACGCAGTCGACGCATTCGCCGGCACGATCACGAGCGGCCGTGCAGCCGTTCCACAAACCGTGCCGGCTATCACGTAGCGAACCTCCAGCATGGTGAGCCATATGCGTTCGCGATTGGTCGGCTCGGTGCCGACCAGGCGAAAGCGCACTTGCGCGTTCGCGATATCATCGGCCTTCACGCGCAGGGTCCGGCTCCATCCGTCTGGTGCGTCCACACCGATCCCGCTCGATAGTTCGATCGTGATCTCCAGTTCCTGCGTTTTGGACGCGAACGGAAGGCGCACGGGTCCCCCCATGACCTCGGCCTGCTTCGCAGCCGCGAAGCCGACGACGATATCGAAAGGCTCGGCCGCCGCCTTGCACTCAGGCGCATCAATGCGCGGCCACGCATCCACGACCACGGCAGGCTCAATGCGGCCGACGGGAGCAACGTATTCGACATCTCCCGGCAGCGCGGACGACCCGGGTTTGCCGCGCAGTATCAGATCTTCGACCGAACGCGAACGCGCGACGTCGATTCGTACAGGACCGGCGCCCAGCGAGACCGCCACCGGCATGCCGCGCTCCATCACCACGCCGTCGTGCAACAGCGCGCCGGCGATATCGTCATGCTCGATCGGCGGAGCGCTGTCGGGCTCATGCAGATTGAGCACCTGAAGCAGGGACTCGCCCGGCGGCGCCATGGTGCATTTTCCGAGGACGTCGGAAAGTTCTCGCGCATACCAGAGCACGTGCGTTCCCATCTGCCGTCGGATCGCCGCACCGTAGGTGTGGGCATCGCGCGCAAACGCACGCGCGATGTCATCGAAGCTCCGATGCAGGCGGACACGCACAGCCTCGATGCGCGCATGGGCGACTGGATCTTGTGCACTGATCCAGAATCCATTCAGCGCGAGACGCGCCAGCACTTCGGATGCGCTCATATCGGCATCCAGGTCGATCGACGGTCGCATCATCGTACAATCCTCATTATGCGTTGCCGTCTGCCGCCGACGCCGTGCGCTTGAGGATCTTCTGCGCCAGGCGAATCGATTTCGTGCAGGCATCGCCATCGAACAGCGTGGTCGTGTGGATCGATTGCAGGCGACCTTCGCCGAATAGAAACATCAGGCATGCCAGCGCGGACGCTTCATCGGCAAAGAGCGATATCGAAAGACCATCGTATTCACCGAAGCAGAAATAAAACCCCACCAGTTTTCCGCCAAAGGCTTCGATCGCGGTGCGAACGACATGGGCGCGATCGACCTCCTCGACCTTGTCCAGCATTTTGCGGATCTGCTGGTCTTTGTATTTCCACTGATGCATGTACGTGGGCATGAATGGCTGCCTCGATCGGTGAGCTAAAGGGCCGTGTCTTCTGTGCTCGAAGCGTGCGCGGCGCCGCTGGAGACGATCCGCGAAAGTCTTTGCACAACCAGATTCGGCAGCGCCGCGACGGACGCCGCAGCCGCCGAGACCAGGCGCTTGCTGCGCACTGCCTCCGGGATCAACGCACCCAGCGCAACACCGAACAGGAAGGAGCCGGTGAGCATCCCGACGAGCCCGGACGTCGGCGCACTTCCCGGTGCAACACCGCTTGCCCATTGCGAGAGCAAGGACGACGACGCCCAGACGAGTCCCAGCACGCATCCATCGCGCAGACGTCTGGCGATCGCCGCGTGCTCGAAACGCCAACGATGATCCTGGATCAGCCATGCGATCGTCGACGCGGTGAGGAACACGGCCGGCAGGTAGGGTCGACCTTCGATCAGACGTCGGATGGCACCGGTCCAGCCGCCAAAAATCAGCATGCCTGCCGCAAGATTGATGCACACCGCGAGCACGCTGGCGCAGACACCTGCAGCAACGATGAAGCGCCACGGCGTTCTCATGCGCAAACCGCCGTTGGCAAATCCGTAGTGCAACTTGGGGAGTATCGCGATGGCGAACGCACCCAGCATGATGACAACGATGATGACGATGCGCTGGATCATCGTAACGGCAACCGCACCCTGCGGCGGAAGGATGTGAAAGAGAATCCACAGTCCGAAGAACAGCAGCGCGCCCGCATAGGGAAACACGCGATAGACGCTGCGACTTTCGTGCTCGTCGAGCTTGAACCCGAGTTGCCTGATTGCCGCTTCCCGGCTCCTGATCGTCCATTCGGTCGCCAGCACACCTCGTGCGGCGAGCAGGCACGCGTCGCGGTAGAACAAGCCGACGTCCTCGCAGGCATCGGCAATCATGCTGCTGATGAGTTGCCGCAGGTGTTCGTCGAGTTGTCCACTGGACGCCGTATCCTGCGCGAACAGGTGTTTCATTTCGCCCAGGCGTTCGATCGAGGACAGCGTGCGCGACACCCGGAAAGACAAGCCATCGAAGCGCTGGCGCAGGCGAAACAGTTCGTTCGCCGCCTCCTGCACGAAGCCGGACATTCGCGACCGGTTATTGCAGTCACGCAAGTGCAGGAACAGGCAGGTCGTTCGATGCATCTGCACGAGCAATGGCCGCGCAATCGGCAACCAATCGCTGCTCGAGTCGATGCTGCGCGCCGCGAGCAAGGCCTTGGCCTGCTCCGCAACCTTGTCATTGGGCGCCACATCGGCGTTGGCGAGTGCCTGCCCAAGACGCATCGCGTGATCGGGAATTCCCGCCATGCGATGAAGACGCATCCGCAGGCCTTGAGCGAACGGACGAATTCCTCGCAGGCACAGCGTGAACGCCAACGCGATCCACACCAGACGTTCGCGCAACGAGGCATCGGCGGAGACAGCCGAAGCCTGCACTTGCAACAGCAACTCGAAACTGGCCAGCAGCAGCAATACGTACAGTGCGATTTGCGTCGCCAGTGCAGCGTTGTAGCGGGAAAACGTGGTGAAGCTGCGCGACCAACTCGGCCGGTTGAATCCCATGTTGGCGAAAATTGCGGTGAGAAGAATGGCGAACGTCAGGGTCACGCCCCAGGCGCTGATCATGGCGCTCCCCAGAGCCGCCGCAGTTCTTCCTGGGCGCGTGTCATTTGTACCACGGCGTCTGCGGCCTCGGGCTTTGCCGCCACCGCTGCAGACGCAATCCCGGCAACGTGCGCAGGCGGCGCACTGAACAGGGAGGAGGATGCCGCGCTGGTGAAGAAGACGGGGATCGCCCACTCCGAATCGGACTCCAGGCGCATGTAATTGCGCGCAACCGTCAGCGCAGCTTCGACCTTGAGTCCGTCCGCCAGCGATCGGTAGAACCGGTCGGAGAAACGTGAGGCCGAGATGTTGCTGATAGCAAACTGCATGGCGATGGCCATCGGTACACCGGCGTCGACCAGGGTCGCGCCGACACTGGACGAGGCGTTGCCGCGCGCGCTCTCGCAGCAATTGAGAACAGCGAGGCTGACGTTGCCGTTCGACAGGATCTGCGCGAGCTCGGTTGCGTTGACGTTCATCGGACGACCTTGGCCGTCGTCCATCACCACGAAGCCTTCGCTGTGATACTCGCCATCGGCGCCGATGAAACTATCGGTGCCTCCGTGCCCGATGAAGTGGAAGATGTGCCACGGCCCTTTCTGCATCGCATCGAACAATTCGTCGCGCGTCGCGCGCAGTGTCCAGCTGAATTCCACGGACGCCGCCAAGGCCGGCCCCTGCAGGATCTGCTCCATCTGCCGCCGCTCTTTCTCGGTGTCGAGCCAGTCCCAGCCGCCGCCTGGATTCGCGATCATCGCCAGGATGCGCACCGGGCCGTTGATCTGCACCTCCGACAAACCGTGTGCATTTCCCAACTGCCTCACCACCGGCGATGACTTTTTCAGGCACAGATAGCGATCGGGTTTGCTGCGTTCATCGAACGCGTACTCCCACGGCAGCATCGCCATTTCGGGTGGATCGATACGCAGGTTCAATCGCAGTCCCGCACCCGGACGTTCGCGCAAGAGCGTGAGACTGGAGCTGTAGGCGTCGGCAATCGTTCCCGAATCCCGAAAGACGGACTTGAACACGTCGGCGCCGAACTCGCGCAGGATCTTCTCTTCAGCCGAGACAATGGACCCGCTGCGCGAGCCGCGGCTTTTCAGGATCGCATTCTCGAGACTGACCAGCAGCACCTGTTCGGGATTGTTGCCGTACGGCCATCGAAGAATCTCGCGCGCGGACGCACCGGCCGGCGAATCGGAAACCTCCGCCATGTAGCGATCCCCTTCCCTCCATATATGAAGATCGAAGTTTTCATAGCGGGTCACGTCTGGCATAGCGGATCCCCACATCCCTGGAACGGCGTCAGCGATGGCGGCGATGCCTGGCATGTCCCACCGACAGAAAACTTCGCACGCGGGCGCTGTCTTCTGAAGTTTCATGCCATCCACCGCACATCGAACATCGGGCGACAGGCGGATCGAAATCAACACCCGCTACAACGACACGCCTGCCCACTTGTTCGATCAACCTGATCAACAAGAGCGACCCTCGTGCGCATAGTCTCACTGCACATGTGGAATTGCGGGGCGCGCACGCAGCATCGACTTCAGTAACACTGTCCACCCAAGGGAAACGCGGAAAAGCGCGCCGATGCCGAAGCACAGATAGCGGCACTGAGCAATTTCGATCAGTTTCGCTGTGGTATTGAGCGCAGCGAAGTGGCGGGTTGCTGGCGACACTGCGGCAAAGCATCGCGGCAGAAGCCGCTCCCAATACGCAATGACCCAGTTGCGGGTCCAAAGCACGGCAAACACCATCCCCACCTAAATCCTCCCCTTGAAGAGGAGGACTTGAATGCAGCGAGCTTTAGCCCTCCCCTTCAAGGGGTGAAGAGGCGCGCTTGCGGACCATCGGTCCGCGCCGATGAACGCCCGAAGGCTGCGCCGGAGGGCCGGGGGCGTTGGGTGGGAATGGTGTCGCGCCTCGCGACGAAAAACATCGCGGGCAATAAAGCATTCCGCTTCTCAATCTCGTCGGCGATTGATCGGCGGCAAACCAAACGCCTCGCGCACACGATCGACCGGCATGCCGATATGCTTCGGACTGATCACGATCATCTCGGCCAGACGCTCCGTCAGTTGAGAGGCCGAAGCTACATCACCATCGCGCACGTAGCCTTCGCTGTACCAGGCAAACTGGTTGATCGTCGAGAGGACCGAGCGCGAATTGCTCGCCGCAATCTCAACCGGCTCCATCGCCTCTGCCTCTTCCGCAGCAAGATCGGCGGGAACACCGATGAAAAGCAGCGCCTTGAAAATCCGCTCCTTCAGGCGAAACCCAAGCTGCGCATACGGGGCCGCGTCCACGACGACACCAAAGCGCGTCGGCTCGCTCACGGCGACGATCAACTGCAGGCGGCCAACGCGAATCAGGTTCGCCGTCCACTCACCCAATCGGTTCTGCGCCGGCGCCGGATTCACAACCGGTTTCACGCGCATCGCCTTGAGCAGCTTGGCGGTACAACGCAGCGCGGTCATCGCGGCAGCACGACAGCGGGACTCAGGCTCAGCTTGCCCGATCGACGGACAAAGCCGCGCTCGTCGAAGCTGAGAACGCTGGCGCAAGCGGCATAGTTCGCATGATGCAGTGCGTCGGCGAAGTCCAGGCCCGCCGCGAAATTCTCGATGGCCTGCTGCAGCAAGCGCCGGTCATCGAACGTGACGTGAGCCAGCGACAGCAGATGTTGCAACGCCGCCAGCACTTGCGTGCGGGACAGCTGGTAGTAACCGCGCAGCACCCACTCCAGCTCAAGCATCACCGTCTGGCACACCGCCAACGCTTCGCCCGATTCGATCAGGTCGCGCGCCTGCTCGCGCTGGCGTTGCGTGGCCGCGTCCGTGACATCGCTGACGTAATAGCGCACCAGGACATTTGTATCCAATCCTCGCGCCGCGGTCATTTGGACGACAGCAGGCGGGCCACGTCGAAATTCTCCGGCACGCTCTTGCGCTTGCTCTTTAGCATGCCGAAGCCGCTCGTCGGCGGCTTCACTGGCGCGCTGACCTTGGCCAGTTCCGCATGATCGCCGACGATGCGGAAGCTCACCTTGCTGCCCGCACGAATGCCGAGCTTTTGCCGCACTGCCTTGGGAATGGTGACCTGGCCCTTGCTGGTGACAGAAAGCTCGTCCATCGCCCGGCTCCTGAAGTAATACCCGGTAAGGATTCTCGGATTGCGCCATGCCTGGCGCAAGACGGAGGCACGCATGCTGGTAGCGCACCTTCGACAGCAGGAACGACGTTCTGGGTATCGCTACCTTACTTCCGCTCCACCATCAGCACACTGAAACTCCCCGCCACCATCGGTGGCCGTCCCTTCGCACCCTCGGCCTGCGGCTCGAAGCGCGCGGCCGGCAGATACAAACGATGCGTCTTCGGGTCCAGCACGATCGTGCGCGCACTGGTCTGCGTCGGTAGCGTCTGCACCACGCGGAAATGCTCGGCATCGTCCTCATGCACAACGGTCAGCGTACCCGACCGGCCATTCGGACTGAACACATCCCGCGTCTGCGCATCGAACTCTGCCCCATCCGGACCCTCATCAATCGCAACACGCGCAACCTGGCGACCATCGCTCGCATCCGTGACCACCATCGTGCGGTTCGCACACGCCGAGAACAATCGCGCATGCACCACATCCATCGCCAGACCCGTCGGCTCCTCGCAACCGGCCAGCGCCCACGTGTGCGTCACCTGCATGGACTTCACATCGATCTCGACCAGTTGCGCCTTGTCCTCGATATTGAGGAACACATGACCGTGCCCATCACTGACTCCGAGCTCCGGATTACCCTCGAACGCGATCGTCGCGACCTCCGCACCACTCGCCGGATCCATCACCGACGCGTTGTTGCTCTTCGCATTGAACACGAACACCCGTCCCGACACCGCATCGAACAACGCCGCATCCGGCGACTGCCCACTCACCTTGATATCGCGCACGCGCTGCAAGGTGAGCAGATCGAACTCGGTCACCGAATTGGCGCGACCATTCGTCGCGAACCCGCGATGCAGCGACGGCGCGATCGCGAAACCGTGCACGCCATCCGTGCCTGTCAGCGTCGCAACGGATTGACCGGTACGGATGTCGACCACCTGCACGTGATCGCTGCGGCTGAGGAAGAGGTGATGGTGATCGGGGTCGACTGCGAGGAGGTCCCAGCGGGATTCGCCGGCGAGGGTGTAGTTCGCGGCTATCTTATATTCAGATGTTCTGGGCACAGAACGCATAGGAGGGTGCGCGCACGCTGATAGCGCCAACACGCTACTCGTCGCGAAACACAGCATCATTCTCTTCACGGGCAACATACCTTGCGCAGATCGGCTGGTGATCATTCCATCCCGCACAGCTTTGCGCTAGTAGTGGATCGCCATGCGCAAGCCGCAAGAATCGCGTTCCGGAGGAGACGGGAGGCTTCGGTAGCTGCCGCTCGAAATTCGGCGAGCGCTCCAAAACGCCACCAAGGCGTCCAACACGTCGTCCGGCGCGGCTTCTCGTCGAGGTACCGAAGCGAGGAGACCTTCAACTACCTCCCTTCCAAACTCCGTGCTCAACAAATTGGTTCGCAATAGCGCCCCTTCTCGAGTCTTCTTTCCCGCTACCAGACCGACGCCACCATTCAGCGCGGCAAAAGAAACTTCCGGATGAACTTCATAGACGCGCTCGCGAGCGGTGGAGCTTGCAAGCAGAAGCGCATCCCAATCGCGAATTTTGGGAAGTATCGCAAACGCCTGAGCACCGAATCCTCGACCATCTATGGCGCGATGCCTAAGCGATGCCTCAGGCTGACTCTGCGCATCCAGGATGCAGCGAACCGGCGCCGAAAAAATGCTACACGCGCGTCGCCCGCCTACGAATCGGCGCGCAAGCGAATCGGGCGATCTTGGGCCGCTGTCTGCCAGTCCGATCGGCATGTCGACAGAAAGCACCCATGCATTTGGGAAGGCTCGAACCAAAGTCACTGGATCGGGGAAGACTCCGTATGCCATCGATTCGCCCGCTTCATAAACGGCGATCCATCCTGCGCGTGCTCCATCCACGCCAACCAATTGGATACCGGCTGCCATATTCACTCCAGGGTCGCCATGTCGAGCTTCCGAGCCGGCGGTCACAGCGAATTTCCGTCCGACTATTTGCCGATCTTCGCAGCATCGGTCAAGGGCAATTGATTCAGCATTTCGCGCAAGTCCCGCCATTGGGGAAGCACCGCATCCATCATCGCAACAAAGCGCGGCCCGTGCGTGCGGAAGCGCAGGTGAACCAACTCGTGAACCAGGATGTACTCAAGACACTCCGGCGGTTTCTTCGCCAACTCTGTGTTCAAGCGGACGTGCTTCGCCTCCGAATTGCAACTACCCCACTTGGTCCGCATCCGTTGCACGAACAGGCGCTTCACTTTCACATTGAGAAGCGGTTCCCATTTGTACAGCAGCGGCTCGACAGCGGCGCGAAGTGAGGCGCGATACCACTCGTCCAGGATTTCCCCATATCGCGCCTGCTCTACTTCCGCGCGCACGCGCAATTGCAGTTTTCGATGCTTCAACTCTACCGAAGGTCGTCCGTCGGCTTCGACGATGTTCAGCAGGTAGCGTCGCCCCCAGACATAGTGGCTTTCCCGCTCCAGATATTCACGTGGAGCTTCTCGCGCCTGCGCCAGCAGCTTCTGTCGCTGACGTTTGATCCATGGCAGCTTGCTGATCGCGAACAGGCGAACCGCGTCCATCGTCATTCGCTCTGGTGCGGCTACGCGCACGCGGCCATCCGGTGGGTATACGCCAAGATGTAGATGCTTGATCGGTTTGCGATCGACTTCGATCGTGAGATCCGCAAGATTGAGCCTGGCTGTCATCAGTACTCAGCTTGCTGTTTGATGATGAGGAATATCCGCTCGACCTCGTTCGCATCCTTCAATACGTCAAAGAGTGCGCCCTTGATGATCTGCTCCTTCGCCTGCATTCCCCGCCAACTATCGGGTCGCACGCGTTTGATCGCTTCGTCGATGTCCACCGCAAGCTTGAGCTTGCGGTCTGGCTCCGGGAACGGTCCGGGCCCTTCACGAATCTCATGGGTGGACTCCGGCGGCAGCGCGACGACCAGATTGTTGTACAGCGCGCGCAACGCAGGACTGCTCCTGAGCAATTCCGGCGCGTCTTCAGCCTGCCCTGCCTTCACTTGCCGGGCCACGTTGGCGATGCGCTTCAGGTACTCCTCGTACTCGATCGCCTTC
>JBDSNK010000021.1:0-13361 GCA_039915385.1 Dokdonella sp. | reverse complement strand
GGTCGGGGTGTAGCTCAGCCTGGTAGAGCGCTACCTTCGGGAGGTAGAAGTCGCAAGTTCGAATCCTGTCACCCCGACCAATAGAATCAACGATCTAGGCCGCCTCGCAAGGGCGGCCTTTTTTGTTGTCGCGCATGCGCCAGAGGCTTGCACGGGAGCTCGCAGCATGGCAACGGGCCGCGGTTACCCTCGCGCGTCGAGCGCCCCATGCAACAGCATCCGTGGAGTGGCTGCGTCCTTTGCTGCCGCGCCAGGCGCTCTATTCCCCACAGGGGGAGTTGTGCAAGAACCTGCGCGCGTCGCGCTAACGCAGCGCTGCGCCTATCGCATCTGGCGCTGCCCTGATCAACGACATACGATAGATGGTGTATTTCGCAGGCGCCGCGGTACGTTGAACGCAATCCCGAAAATTCCACCTGATGCGGGACGCTTCCTCGAAGTCGGCGAGCATGTGCTCGACCTGGAAACGCTCCGCTTGGTCACGCGACCCGACACGAAACTCACGCCGAGAGGGGCGGCCGTTCTGGTGCGTCTTGCGTGCTCGGCGGGCCGCACGCTGAGCCGCGACCAACTACTCGACGACGTCTGGAGAGACACGACGCCGACGCCGGACGTGCTGACCCAGGCGATCAAGGATCTGCGCCGCGCGTTCGGCGACGATTTGAATGCACCACGCTACATAGAAACACTTCCACGACTGGGTTATCGCCTGATCGCACCTGCCCGCTTCATGGCCGAGATGCCGTCGTCGCAGAGACCGCCTTCGGCTGAAGCAGGCATTGACGTATTGCCGTCCGTGCTTCCTGATCGTGCAAATGCGAACCCACGGCGTATCGCAGCGATACTCACAGGATCGGTGGCGTTACTTGCCTTCGGCATCTTTGCGCTGCTGCTCGATCGTTCGCACGCACCGGCATCGACGCCATCGGCGTCGCGTTGGCGCGCGGATTCGCACCGGAGCATCACGGCAGAACGAGGCCCCGAAGGATTTCCGCGCATTTCCCCGGATGGCACCCGACTGGTGTATGCGGTCGGAGATCCTGATACCGGTCGCGCACGCATCGTCGAACGTTCCATCGAACAATCGAATGTGGTCCGGCTGACCAGTTCCGAACAGGGCAACGAAACCTACCCTGTGTGGTTGCCGGACGGCTCGGCGGTTTCCTTCCTGCGCTATGTCGACAAGACGTGCAAGATCATCGTAGTGCCCGCTTTGGGCGGCCCTGAACGCGTACTCGATGGGTGCTATGCCGGACTCGTGACGCCGTTTTCCTGGTCGCTCGACGGCAAGCGCGTGATCACCACGATGCCTTCACGCAAAGGTGTGCTGGACATGAAAATCATGTCCACTCCTACCAATGGCCATCAGGAGTCATGGCTCGACTACCAGCACGACTTGAGCGACACGGATCTCGACGCGCGCTATTCGCCGGATGGCCAGTGGATCGCCTTCCGCCGCGGCTCCAATCCATTCAGCGATGTGTTCGTGGTGTCCGCGGCCGGCGGCCATGTGCGCCAGCTCACCCACCTTGCATCTCGCATGCGCGGCATCGACTGGACGCGGGACGGCAGCGCGGTGATTTTTTCGTCCGGGCATGCGGGCGCACAGACGCTCTATCTCGTCGACGTCGCGGATGGTCATGTCGAAGCGCTCGGTGTCGGGCCCGCGGAATTTCCAAGTGCGGCGCGTTCAAACAATACCGTTGTGTACGAGATCCCGCGTTTAAAAACGCAGCTGTCGCGGATATCGTTGACCGAAGGTGAGGTGCCACAGGACCTGCTGCCTTCCACCGGCAGCGACAACTCGCCGACGCCCTCGCCCATCGATGAGCGACTTGCATTCATTTCCGACCGCGGCGGCTCGCAGCAGCTCTGGTTGCACGACACCGCCTCGGGCGAAATCCTGCCGTTGACCGAGCCGGCCGAACCGAATGTGCGCTTTCCGGTATGGCGCGCCGACGGTGCTCGCATCCTGGCGACCGTGCGCGACGACAGCGGCGGCCACCTGATCGAGATCGACATCGCGTCGCAAACCAGGCGCCTCGTCAGCGCCGCCGACGAGGACGTGCGCAACGGAGCGTACGGATTGCGGCCAGGAAGCTTCATTGCGGTCGTGAACTCGACCGATCATCGCACTGACCTGATCGAGTTCGAGCGTGTCGATGGCCGTGAGGCGTCGCGGCGAACCCTGGCCCACGATGTCGGGCGGGCCGATCTCGATCGGGTCAGCAACGCCATCTATTTCACCCGCATCGCGAGCGCGGGCTTGTTCAAGCTCGATGGCACCACGGGCAAGGAAACCCTGGTGACAGCAAAAATCTACCCATCGCATCTGGACGGCTGGAAGGTCCACGACGGGCGTGTATTCAGCATCGAACCGCATGCGACAGGGCCGAGTGAAATCCATGTGCTGGACCCCGACTCGAACAAGGACCAGCGACTGGCGGTGATACCCAGTTCACTCGGCGATCTCAACTTCGGGATCGCCCCTGACGGCAGCAGTGTCGTGATATCGCGTGTCGTCACGGAGGACAACGACGTCGGCGCGATCGACTTGCAGCGTCGGTAACCGAATGTCTTCCGCCTGCTAGCGAACCGCGTTGAGCAGGCCACGGACTGGCCAGCGCAAGATCAGCACCATCGCTGAGTGCGACAAAAAACCCGGCTTGAAGCCGGGTTTCTTAACTCAGTGACTCGCTCGGGGCGGGTCATTGATGCGGCGAAGCCGGTCTCAGCGACTGGATTGCTTGCGATGATCGCCGGGACGGCTCTTGCTCTGCGGACCGGCCGAGGGCTGCGGGTCGAGATCGTTGAGCAGCGCGCGCAGGTCGACCGAGACCGTCGCACCGTTGCCGGCGATATCGAGCGCCGCCATCGAACGCTTGGCCAACGCCGCACGGTCAATATATAGCTCGCGATCCTGTTCAGGCGGACGCGTGGTGCTGCACAGATTGCGGTTCAGACGCAGCAGGCTGGTGCCTGAACGCTGCCACGGATGAGCAGGTGACAAACGCTTCACCATGACGCTGTCGAGTTTGACGAGCACGGTTTCTTCGCTGATTTCAGTGCAGCGGCCAATGCCGATATCGTATGACATAGAACTGTATATCCTTGATATAACGAGAAATTCCAGCACTCGCGAGCGGCCGGAGCGAAACCTTGCAGGGGGCATGGTGCGGAGTCGGCGAGCGCCAAACACCCTATTATGACAGAGCCGCCCGTAAGATTCTGTTACATACCCACAAAAACAAGCCCTTGCGGTGCTTACAGCTGACTATTTGTCGTCAGATACGCAGCAATGGGCCTGGCCAGTGCCGAAGGCGATTTCATCCACGCGAAATGGTCCGCGGGTACCTCGCCCAGCTCGTTCGATCCGATCAGTTCGATCCGCCGAGGCGATCGCGGCATGTTTCCGAGCAGCCACTGCAGTGACGACAGTGGCGCGAGCCAGTCGTTCTGCAGGCGCAAGGCGAGGATCGGCAGGGTCAGCTCACGCAGCGCGGCATCGAGGTCCGTATCGATGCCGTCGAGTACATAACGTCCGCTGCGTGCGCTACGCGCCCAGTCGGCCATCACGCCGCGCGCCTCGTTGCCTGCGAAACGAAGTCGACGTCCCGGGAAATATCCGCACACAGCAGCGATGAATGGCACGCATGCCGCGAAGATGCCGATCAGCCACGGCCTCGAGAATCTGCGCCAATACGGTGCCCCGCTCGCAATCAGCAGCAAGCCGGCGTGATCGACGCCCTGCAAGCTCGCGTACAGGGCGGCAAGTTGGCCGCCCAGGCTGTGCCCGCCGAGCCAGATCTGCGCATCTGGCCACGCCGTTCGCAGCTCGGCAACACTCGCTGGAATATCAAACGCAAGGAGTTCCCGATAGCCCCAGTTCGACTCACGTCGCGCGCGACGATCACTCGAACCGATGCCGCGCCACTCGTGCAAGGCGACTGCGATGCCCTGCTCTGCCAATGCATGAGCGAATGACACGTAGTTGCGCGCCGCTACGCCAAGTGCCGGCAACCACAGCACGACGTCGCGCACATGTCCGGCAGGGCCGATGAGGCACACATCGGCCATGGCGCCATCGGCTGAAGCGACACGCGTCGTCCGTGCAATCGGAACCCTCACGGCACTCGCCTGCGCCGCCTCAGGCATCGTGGAGCGCACCCGCGGGCATTGCGTGTTCGCATACCGGTGCTTGCGCATGCGTGCCGGCCGATTCGTACCAGGGCTCGTCGTCGAAGATCAACAGACGCGGCCCACGACGGTTCACCTTGGAAAAGACGGCCAAGATGGAATCGGCCATGACTGGCAAGGTCACGCAGAAACAGCCCGCACTCGAATCGATCGCCAGCTCTGGCAAATCGGCGATGTGCGCACCCTTGAGCGGCAACGACACGCGCCAGCGTCGGATATCCCTGCGGGTGGCGACGATCAACAGCAATTCGTGGCGACGATGGACGCGCGCACGATAGGGAATGAGGATCGTGGATGCGCCATCCGGCACCGGCACAGGAGATGGCATGACCTCGAATTGTTCCGTGCGCGCAGCGAGCATGAGCAAGCGACGCCGGCTCAGCGACATCTGGCTTGCATAGGCCTGCATCGCCCATTGCTTGCGCCGTTGTCGCTCGGCATCGGCCACGCTGCGATGCCCAGGTGCACTCTCTTTCGCCGCGTGCACGAGATAACCGAGGCGGATACCATTGAATCCGCTGCGCAGCACGGCGAGTTCCAGCATCACGCGCAGGGCACTGTGATCGGGATGGCGATCGGCAAGGGTGGGCAAGACCAGATGCGTCGGCGCGAATGCGGCAATCTCCTCAACCAGACGATCTACCGCGCAGTCATCGCGCATCAGGCTATCGGTCAATCCCTGATCGGGCCAGTGGAGGAAATGCGCACTGCGCTGAACATCGAGACCCAGGCGGAAGAGCGCCTCGCCAGCTTCACTTCGTCGGCGCGCGCCCCAGTGTGCACGCTCCGCGACGCCTATGCGCCAGCGCCGTTCGAGCCAGCGTTGCGGCCAGGGATTGTTGTCGCCGTCGGTCGCAAAGATAACCCGCATGCAGGCGCCCGCCGCAAGCGCGGTCTGGATCAACTCGCCCGCTGCCAATGTCTCATCATCGGGATGCGGTGCGAATACAAGCAAGCGGTCGTGTGCGCAAAGCGAGCGCGCCATCATCGATCATCGATCCTCGCCGACACGAACATCGGCAATGAGTACTGCAACAGGGAAGATGCAGCCTAGCGCAAGTCTGGTAGCGATGGCTGCTGCCGAAGGTCCCGATGAACGGACGCGGTGAACCGGTTCACACGATTTCCATCCCTGTCAGGGCCGTCGACGCCGATGGCGTCAGCGTAGCGTCGGATGGCGTACCTGCCCCTCACCACGCACAACGAAGCGCTCGATCGTCAGCGCCTCTGCCCCCATCGGGCCGTACGCATGCAGGCGCGTGGTCGAAATACCGATCTCTGCACCGAGGCCCAGTTCACCACCGTCGCTGAAACGCGAAGAGGCATTGACCATCACGACCGCCGATCGCAGCGCCGTAACGAAGGTCGCCACCGCCTGTTCGCTGCGCGCCGCGATGACCTCGGTGTGGTCTGAGCCATGCTGGCGGATGTGCGCGATCGCGGCCTCGATATCATCCACGATGCGCACGGCAAGAATGAGGTCGAGGAATTCGGCGGCATAGTCGGCGTCGCTTGCCGGGCTCAGACCATCCACCAGGACCTGGCTTCGATTGCAGGCACGCACGTCCACGCCATGATCGCGCAGCTGTGCGATCGCGACAGGCAGAAACGCAGGCGCGATGTCGGCATGCACAAGCAACGTTTCCAGTGAATTGCAGACGCCTGGCCGCGTCGTCTTCCCGTCGATCAGCAGCGCCACCGCACGGTCGATATCGGCGGACGCATCGACGTAGAGATGGCAGACGCCCTGGTAGTGCCGGATCACCGGCACGCGCGCATGCGCGGCGACGAAACGGATCAGCTCGGGTCCGCCGCGCGGAATCGCCAGATCAACGAGGTCGCTCAATTGCAGCAATTCGAGCACCGCCTCGCGACGCAGATCTGCGATCAAGGTGATCGCAGCCTCGGGCAGGCCGACATCACTCAACGCGCTGCGCAACGCCGACGCAATGGCGCGATTGCTGTTGAAAGCCTCCGAACCTCCCCGCAGCAACACCACGTTGCCCGCCATGAAACACAGTGCGGCCGCATCCGCCGTCACGTTCGGTCGCGACTCGTAGATCATCGCAATGAGACCGAGCGGAATACGCACGCGTTCGACGACGAGGCCATTCGGGCGAACTTCTCTTCGCGTGATGGCAGCCACGGGATCGGGCAGATCGCCCACCGCGCGCACTCCGGCAGCGACATTCGCAAGACGCGCGGGATCCAGAAACAGCCGGTCGACGATGGCGTCGTTGCGACCCGCAGCGCGAGCGGCTTCGACATCGAGCGCATTCGCGGCAAGGATGTCTGGTGCCTGCGCATCGAGCGCCGCTGCCATCGCGTCGAGCGCCTTGCGCTTGACCGATGTTGAGAGCGAACCGATCACCGTGCCTGCCGCACGAGCCGCGAGTGCAAGCTCGCGCACGCTCAACGTGCTCATGCGATCGTCGCCTCGGCCAAAGTCACAAGGTCGTCGCGCCGGATCACCGAGTCGCCATAGCTGAAGCCGAGCACGCATTCGATATCGCGGGTGTGCCTACCGGCGAGTCGGCGCACTTCAGCAGCCGTGTACTGGCACAGACCGCGCGCAATGGCGGGTGCAGCGATGTCCTCGGCGGCGACGATCTCGACCATGTCGCCGCGCGCGAACTCGCCGACTGCAGCGACGATGCCACCCGGCAAAAGGGAAGCCCCACCGATCACCGCGCGCAATGCGCCGGCGTCTACGTGAATCCGGCCGCCCGAACCGGGCGAATGGCGCAACCAGTATTTCCTTGCGGCCAGTCTCGTACCCGACGCTGCGAAGCGTGTGCCATGGAAGTGACCGAGCGCGAGCTTGGCCACCGTCGTCGCATCGGCGCCTTCGAACAGCACCGTCGTGATGCCGGCATTGGCTGCCTTCGTCGCCGCCTGCAGCTTGGTGCGCATGCCGCCGGTGCCGACATCGCTGCCGGCATCGCCCGCCATCGCGAGGATTTCCGGCGTGATGGCTTCCACGGCAACGATCGGTCGCGCCGCAGGATCGAGGCGCGGATGCGCGCTGTAGAGACCCCCGACATCGCTCGCAATCAGCAACAGGTCGGCGTCAACGAGCGCGGCGACAATTGCCGCGAGATTGTCGTTGTCGCCCAGCTTGAGTTCGTCGACCGCAACCGTATCATTCTCGTTGATGACAGGCACCGAACCCAGCCGCAGCAGCTCGAGCAGGGTATTGCGCGCATTGAGATAGCGACGGCGATTGCGCAGGTCATCGTGACTGAGCAGGACTTGCGCGACCGGCACCTCGAGCAAGTCTTCCCAGATACCGATCATGCGCGTCTGCCCGAGCGCTGCGAGTGCCTGGCGCAGCACGATGCCGCCGGACCGACGACGCTCGACAGGCACGCGCGATCGACCCGCCGCGACCGCGCCCGAGGAAACCAGGACCACATCGCGACCGGCGACCCGCGAGGCGGTGATGAAGTCCGCAAGTCCGCGTGCATGCCGCGATGTCACTTCACCATCAGCGTCGGTGAGCAGACTGCTGCCAACCTTGAGCACAGCTCGCCGCCACGGCGGCAACGCCTGTTCCTCGAACGCGTGACGCGCGGCGTCAGTCATGCAGTTCACCCAAGCGTGCGCGAAGCTCGTCGAGGCGCAGGTCGGCGCTCGCGCCGGCCGACACGCGCGCTGCAAGGCTTGCCTCCGGAGTGCGCCCCTGACCTGCAGCTGTCGCCGATTCGGCCGCCTCGCGATAGGCATCGCGGAAGGGCACGCCGGCCACCGCCTGCTCGATTGCCGCGTCGGTCGCATACATCGCCGGTTCGATCGCGGCGCGCATCGCAGGCGCGTTCCACTCGATTCGCGCAAGCAGGCCAGGCAGCAGCGCGAGCGCGGCGAGACCTCGCGTAAAGCCGTGGTAGATCGCGCCCTTTGAAAACTGCAGGTCGCGCTGATAACCGGAAGGCAACGACAGCAATTGCTCGATTTCGATACGCGCAGCGGCGACGCTTGCGTAGCTTGCACGCATGAGCTCAATGACGTCCGGATTGCGCTTGTTCGGCATGATCGAACTGCCCGTCGTGTATTCCGCCGGTAACGTCACGAAACCGAATTCCGCCGTCGTGAACAGTGACAGATCCCAGGCGAGCCGACGCTGATCGAGCAAGGTGCTGCCAAGTGCATCCAGCGCGGCGATCTCGAACTTTCCGCGCGAAAGTTGCGCATAGATCGGATTGATCTGCAGCCGCGCGAAGCCCAGCGCTTGCGTCGTGTGCGCACGATCGAGTGGCAGGTTGACGCCATAACCTGCCGCAGTGCCGAGCGGATTTGCGTCGATCCACGCCAGCGTGTCGCGCGCGCGTCGCGCATCATCGATGAAGGCTTCGGCGAATGCCGCGAACCAGAGCGCCGTCGATGACACCACCGCGCGCTGAAGATGCGTGTATCCGGGCAAGGGCAATGACTCGCGCCCGGCACGATCGAGGCAAACTGAAGCAACATCGCGGCACAAGGCGACCAGTTCGGCGAGACGTGCCTTCAACCACAAGCGCGTCGCGACCAGGATCTGGTCATTGCGACTGCGACCGGTGTGCACCTTGCGGCCCGTATCGCCCAGGCGCTCGGTGAGGCGCGCCTCGATCGCGGAATGGGCGTCCTCGAATCGCTCGTCCAGGACGAATTGTCCGCCCCGGAAATCGTTCGCGAGCAGGCCAAGTTCATGCGCGATCGACTGCGCTTCCGCAGCACTGACGATGCCGATGTTGGCGAGCGCCTCGACATGTGCGCGGCTGGCCTCGATATCGTGCAACAGGAATTCACGGTCGAGCACGACATCGTCGCCGGCAAGGAATCGCATGATGCGTTCGTCTGTGCGCGTGCCGGATTTTTGCCAGAGCAGGTCACTCATGTACGTGGTTCCCATTTGCAACCGTCGATGTGGCACCCGAACCTGTCACTTTCGCGATGGCTGCTTCAAACGATAATTCATTGCGTTCGCCGCTGTCACGGCGTTTCAATTCGACAACACCGTTCGCGAGCCCGCGCGGACCCACCACGATCTGCCAAGGCAGCCCGATCAGATCCATGTTCGCAAATTTCGCACCGGCTCTTTGATCGATGTCGTCGTAGAGCACGTGAATGGCGTTGGCTTCGAGCCTTGCGTAAAGATCCTCGCAAGCCGTGTCGACGGCGGCATCACCGAACTTGAGACTGACCAGGCCGACCGCGAACGGCGCAACAGCGTCAGGCCAGACGATGCCGGCATCGTCATGGCTGGCTTCAATGATCGCACCGACGAGACGTGAAACGCCGATGCCATACGAGCCGCCATGCAGCGTGCGCGCGGACCCATCCGGCATCGTCACGTTTGCACGCATCGGTGCGGAGTACTTGGTGCCGAAATAGAAAATCTGACCGACCTCGATGCCACGCGTGCGCAGTCGATGCTCGGCCGCAACTTCAGTTTCATAGCGCTGCGCGTCGTGCACGTCGGACGTCGCCGCATAAATCGATGTCCACGCGCTGATCACCGCGGCGAGATCGCCGTCGTAGTCGATGCCGGCATCCGGCACCGGCAATTCCAGCACGCGCTGATCGCAATACACATCCGATTCACCCGTCTCGGCGAGCACGATGAACTCATGCGAGAGGTCACCGCCGATCGGACCCGTCTCGGCACGCATCGGGATCGCCTTCAATCCCATGCGCGAGAACGTGCGAAGGTAGGCGACGAACATGCGGTTGTACGAACGCCTCGCGCCGGCCTCATCAAGGTCGAACGAATAGCCATCCTTCATGAGGAACTCGCGCCCGCGCATCACGCCGAATCGCGGGCGTTGTTCGTCACGGAATTTCCACTGGATGTGGTAGAGGTTTCGCGGAAGGTCACGCCAGGAATTCACACCGGCGCGGAAGATCCCGGTGACCATTTCCTCGTTGGTGGGTCCGTACAGCAGTTCTCGCTCATGCCGGTCACGGATGCGCAGCATCTCGGGGCCGTAGGCATCATAGCGACCGCTCTCGCGCCACAGATCGGCGAGTTGCAGGGTCGGCATCAGCAATTCAATCGCGCCGGCGCGATTCATCTCTTCGCGCACGATGCGTTCGATATTGCGCAGCACGCGCAGACCCAGCGGCAACCACGCATAGATGCCGGCGGTTTCCTGACGGATCAGGCCCGCACGCAGCATCAGTCGATGCGAGGCGATCTGCGCCTCGGCGGGATTCTCCTTGAGTGTTGGCAGAAAGTAGCGTGAGAGACGCATGACGTGATTCCTCGATCTGGATGATGGATTGCAGCGATACCGGCGCGTGCGCGTCACGGTCGCGGGATGCTTTCCGTTTCATCGAATCCAAACGCACGATTGAGGTTCTGCATCGCCTGGGTTGCCGCGCCCTTCAACAGGTTGTCGAGCGTCGCCACGATGACGACGCGTTTTCCGCCGGGGGCCAGCGCAAAGCCACCGATTTCCACGTGATGCCGGCCGGCGATCGCACTGACCCAGGGCGCTTCGTCGACGACGCGCACGAGTGGCTCGTTTGCGTAGAACTCGCGATAGCGCGCCTTGATCGCATCGAGTGTCATCGGCTGCTGCAACCACAGATTGACGGTCATCGTGATGCCGCGGAAATGCGCTGCGACATGCGGCATGAATTCAACCGGGAGACCGAGCTGACGCGCGACTTCACTCTCATGCAGGTGGCCGACCAGTGAATACGGAATCAGGTTGTCGCGCAGATTCTCCGGATTGTTCTTGTCCGATGGCGTTGTACCTGCGCCGGAATAGCCGGAAACACCGAAACATGTGGGCGGTGCAGCAAGATCGGCTTTTAATGGCGCAATCGCCAGTTGCATGGCAGTGGCGTAGCACCCCGGATTGCTGATGCGCTTCTGCTCGACGTACCGATCGCGCGTGAGTTCGGGCAGGCCGTAGTACCAGCCGTCGTCGAAACGGTAGTCAGCGGAAAGGTCGACAATGAGGGTATCCGGCTTGACCGCATCGATCGCTGCGACGATGTCTTTCGCCTTGCCATTGGGCAGCGCGAGGACGACGGCATCGGTGCGCTTGCTGGCGACGTCGTCGTGGCCGAGATTTTCATAGCGCAGGTCGCCACCGAACTCGGCGACATGGTCACTCAATCGCTGGCCATCGAGTTCGCGTGAGGAGACGAATGCGAGCTGCATCGAAGGATGCCGCGCGACCAGCCGGATCAATTCCGCGCCTGCGTAACCGCGGGCGCCAACGATGCCGACCTTGATGGTTTCGGAAGTCATGCGCAATCAATCCTCGAGCGTGGCGGGCCGTGTACGGCAATGGTCGATGCAGAGACGAACATCGTCGAAGTCATCCATTCCGTACCAGAACACCTTCCACTTGTCGTATTTCACGCAGCCATCGCTCTCGGCAAAATAGAAAGCATTGACCGGGTTACCGCGCCGCGAGCGCCAGAACAGCTGCGGGTTCTCGTCACGCATCACCTGCCATACCGCGCGACCCAGGCCTTCGCCCTGGGCATCGTCGAGCACCGCGAACTTGTCGAGGTAGGTCAACGATTTACCGTGCTGCAGGCACTCGTCTGTCAGGATCACCGCGGCGCGATAGTGCTCGCTGACGTAGGCGCGCAACAGACGCGTGCGCTCGAAGTAGTCCGGCAGCAGCCGTCGACCGAACGCCGATTCGATCAGATCACGCAGGCGCGGCAGATCGAGGTCGCCCCACGACGACGCATGCAGCACGCGCTCGCCGCGACGCACGAGGGTGCCTGAACCCTTGTGCGTGAACAGCTCCTTCGCCAGTTCCGCCGGCCGGGTGATCGACACCGACGACGACAGCGGCAGGCTGTCGAGCAGGTCCTTGATCTGGTCAAGCTTCACGCGCATGCCTCCGTTGATCCACGGCTGCGCAATCAGATGTTCGTACTCCGTCGACAGGTTGATCGAGTCGATCACCCTGCCCTTGTCGTCGAGCAGGCCACCGGTGCCGGTCAGGAACACGATCTTGTACGGTTGCAGCACCTGCACCAGTTCGTTCGCAGCGAAATCCGCGTTGACGTTGACGATCTGGCCTTCGACGGTTTCAGCCAGCGACGCGATCACCGGGATCGAACCTACCTTGATCGCCGCCTGGATGCCGTCTGTATCCACGCGCGTGACCTTGCCGACGAGACCATAGACATCGCGATCAAGAAAGTCCGCTTCGAAGACGCCGGACTGGATCGACGTCGCGCGCACGCCCTGCGCTTGCAGCGCCTCGACCAATTTCAGGTTTTCCTGCCGCATTACCTGGCGCACGACGGCGAGCACCGCCGCATCGGTGACGCGCAGGTTGTCGACGGTGCGCTTCTCGATGCCGGCAGCCTTCATGCGCTCGTCGAGTTGCGGGCCGGCGCCGTGCACGACGATCGGTGTCAGTCCGACCTGTTGCAGGAATGCGAGCGAAGAGACCAGCGCTTCGAGCTCATCGCGCAACACCGCACCGCCGACCTTGACCACGGCAAATCTCGCCGCGTCGAGTTGCGAGAAGCGTTTGAGGTATTGCTGGATCTCCTTCGCGCTGGCCATGTTGGACAGCAGGCGGACGATCGTGGTGCGCATGTCGGTCATGGTCAGGCGTGGCTTAGGGTGCGCATGCCGGAAGTAGCCCCCAATTGGTGGCGCCATCGGAGAACATGGATGACAAAGCGTTCATGTCTCAGGCTCCCAACAGTCGTTGATATGTAACGGTTGCCGTAGCGAGCTGGTCGAGTGCGACCCATTCGTCGGCGCTGTGCGCCTGCGCAATGTCGCCCGGACCGTAGACGATTGCAGTGAGGCCTGCAGCGGAGAACAGCGAAGCCTCCGTCCAGAAATCGACGGCGTTCCCGATCGGCAGATCGAGCGCGTCGGCAAGGTCGCGTGCTTCAAGACGACGCGTCTCCGCCGCAGCGACATCGCCCGCCGGCAGCGAGGGGCCGCGGAAGGTCTCCTCGTAATGCTCGATGACATCGGTATCGGCAAGACCGCGGAAGCGATCGTGCAGCGCATCGATCGACATCGAAGGCAGCGGGCGGAAACCGAAGCGCACCTCCGCACCCGGCGCGATCATGTTCGCCTTGATGCCGCCTTCGACCTTGCCGATGTTGAAGCGCAGGCCGGTGAGTCCGCCGAAACGCTGGTGCGCCTGTGACTCGACAAAGTCCAGCGCGCGACCGCCCCAGCG
>JBDSNK010000370.1:0-11293 GCA_039915385.1 Dokdonella sp. | reverse complement strand
AGCGCCACGCCAGTGAGGTAGCTCCAGCCCTCATTCCCCGGTGATACGCGTGAATGGGCGAGAGCGGGCTTGCGGGACGGAATAGCGGTCAGGCTCATTTTTATCTGACTGATGGACAGAGCGTTGGCATTTTCCGCCACCGACTTGCAGCCAGCGGTTCGGCGGCCTCCATTCGGCCACCACGTGCCGGGTCACTCAGGCTGCTGCATCGCTGTACAGCACCTTTGCAAATCGCTTATGCGCTTCCGCAGGCTTCTTCGCAACAGTCATCCAGTTCTTCCCAAGGGGGATGGGCGCGCGCTTGTGTGGACACCATCCCCACCCACCCCTCCCCTTGGGGGGAGGATTAAAGCGCGTTGCCTTGAAGACAGGCCTTTCAAGGCGGTGAAGGGACGCGTGTGCAGTGAACGGCAAAGCCGCCACTCACGCGTTGCTTGAAGCATCCGCTGTTTGCCGGCCCGGCAAGAACGTCATGTCGACACCGTCATCCGCCGCCCTCTGGCACCTGGATTCTCATCACACTTGAGGATGTGGCCGCGAGTGCTGGGCGCAATACTTGCGAGAGGCGTCGAACATCGACGTCAATATCACGGGTTGCTCCAGCGCTTCGGATCCTTCATGTCCATGAACTTTCCTTGCTGCAAATTATTACGGGTCTTCAGGAAGTCAAGCGGGTGTTTTCCACCTGATGTCATGGCTTGGGCAGGATGCAGGCGAGGATTTTCCATCGCAGGTATTCCTCATCGCGCAGGCCGCAGGCACGTCGCTGGAGGACGCGGATCTTGTTGTTGAGCCCTTCGACGAAGCCGAGCGAGACTATGTTCTCGCGTCGACAGCAGGCGGCGATGCCGTCCCAGTGGCGGTCGATCATGTGGGCGAACTTTTCGAAGGACTTTAGTCGTTGCCACTTCAGCGCATCGCGCCATTGCTCGAAGAAGCGCCGTGCCCGGACCTCGCTCTTGTAGTTCCAGAGTTGACCGAATGGCTCGTTGAGCACATAGGCGGTGTTGAGTCGCATGCTGGTGGGCAGCAAGATCTTGAGCGCCTTGCGACCCTCGCGGGTGAGGTTCTCCCGGTTGGATAGAAGCGTGTATTTCTGATCTTTGATGAAGAGCCGGTCCGGCCCGACACGCGCACATATTCGGCCTTGCGCACCGTGTCCAGCGCTTCGCCCAGATGGCGCATCACATGAAATTTGTCGAACAGGATCGCCGCCTGCGGCGCATGTGCCTTTGCCGCGTTGCGGAACGGTTTCCACATATCCATAAATGCCAAGTCGATCCGGCCGCTCCTTTTTGCGCCGAAATCCGAGTAGAACTGCGCCATGCTGGCTTCGGAGCGATCCTCTCCGCCGAACCAGATCGGACGCCGGCGGTCCAGATCGCTGACCGCGATGCGATAGGTGTGCCCAATGCGAATCGAGATTTCGTCAATGCCGATGCGCTTGGGGGCAGGCGTGCCCGCCTTGGCCAACTGCGCCCGCATGTACTGCTTCTCCAGTGTCTTTACGCCGTCCCAATCCAGATGCAACTCATCGGCCACCGCTTTGATCGACGCCTCACGGCAACGTCGCCCCACGTAGTAGGCAAATCGTTGGGTGTAGAACGGACTGTCCGACAGGAAGTCCAGCGCTTCGCGCTTCACCGCGCCAAAGCTCCGGCAATCCATGCGCCGGACCTCCAACTGCAGAACGATACGATACGGACCGAACGGCAGATCGCGTACCTGGCGAACGCGCCGGTCATACCAACCCGACTGCTCGCGACCGCACACCCCGCAGCGCGTTTCTTGAGCGTCGAATCAGTTTCACGACCCGCGCCAGCGGATCGCCGAACACACCTTTGACTTCTTCCTGCAGCCGAAATTCGCGAATCCGGATGGCGTCGAACAGACGCTTCTTCGTAGGCTGGGTAGGCATGTGCGAAGGATCGAAGAAACTCAGCACCTTTCAGACTTCCCCAAACCAGCGCTACGTGCAGGTCTCAGGCCTGTTACGACTCGAATATAACCCACACGCGTTCTGGAAGAGCTGAAATTTCATTCAAAGCCAGAGCGGAAAATTTCCTCGTCGATCAGCACCGCGAGGGGCACCAGGACCGAACCGATTTCCCCGTTGCCCAGCTGACCAAAAAGGTTTTCTCCCCAGCATCTGGCCGTGCCCCCTGTCGATACGCCACAACTTCCACTGTCGCCAGCCGAGATGTAAGAAATCCCTGAGCCCAGTCCAATCACGTCAACCGGTGCGAGGCGCATGTACTCCTCGGTGCCATCCCCCAATTCCCCTACATCGTTCACGCCCCAGCATTTGGCGGCGCCCGTTGTATCAATGGCACACGTATGCGCATTGCCGGCCGATACGCGGGAGACGCCTGCGTTCAAACCCGCTACGTCGACCGGGTTCATCGAACTGTTGTCGGTGGTGCCGTTGCCCAGAGCACCCGTGTCGTTCAATCCCCAGCATTTCAGCAGGCTCCCACCAATGACCGCACAGTCGTGAGCCGCACCGGATGTTATGGCAGTCACGTTCGAAGCAAGTCCTGGAACGTCGATCGGCGCAAGGTCGGGCGTTCCGCCTCCCGAATTGTCGGGGAAGAACCCCCAGCATTTCACATTGCCAGCATCTAGCAAGGCGCACGAATGAACCGAACCGACTGAAATTGCCGCGACGCCGGACGTGAGTCCGGCCACGTCACCGGGCAGGAAATGGTCGTCGGTCGAATTGTTGCCCAATTCGCCTAGCTGATTGGAACCCCAGCACTTGACTCCTCCCGTAGCAGTCAGCGCACAGCTATGCTCCGAAGCGGTGGCGATCTGCCGAACTCCGGCGCCAAGGCCAACCACATCGACTGGAGTGGTGCGTTCCATCTGCGTGTTGTCACCGAGCTGTCCCTGCGCATTGTCTCCCCAGCACTTTGCACTTCCATCCTGCGTCAAAGCGCAGGCGTGGTCGCCGCCGAGGGAGAGTGAAGCCACATCACTCTCAAGTCCGCTGGTTGCCGTGGGCGTGGCATGTTCGTCATGGTTTCCGTTGCCCAGTTGGCCGAGGCGGTTGTCTCCCCAGCAAAAGACTGCGCCACTTCTTATTGCGCACACGTGCTCCGACCCGACACCGATCGCGCTCGTGCCGCTATCGAGGCCGATGACATCGACCGCCTGCGTACTTCGCCCAACACTACCGACACCAATCTGACCGTAAGTGTTGTTGCCCCAGCAGGAGAACGCGTCGCCGCCCATCCACGCGCAACTGTGCGAAGAACCCGCATCGATCTGTTGCACGCCCGCTGTGAGACCCGTGACGGCCACCGGCGTCGCGCTGTTGGCGCGGCTGCCGTCGCCAAGTCGGCCGGTGCTGTTGTATCCCCAGCATTTGACCGCACCCTGCTGAACGGCACAGGTGTGGTACGAGCCAGCATTGACGACCGTCACATTGCTTGCCAATGATGTGATGTCGACCGGTATCAGGCGATCCGTATTCGTTGAATCACCCAGCTGGCCATACTGGTTGGCGCCCCAGCATTTGACGGCCCCCGTCATCATCAAGGCACAGCTATGTTGGAGGCCTGCGGTGATCGCTGAAACAGGGCTCGATAGGCCCGTGACCTCTACTGGAAGTTGTTGGGACGACGTAGCGTTGTTACCGAGCTGACCTCGGTTACCCATGCCCCAGCACTGTGCTATGCCGGTTTGAGTCACGGCACACGTGTGCGAGGCGCCAGCGGCCACCGCCGAAATTCCGAACGATGTATGTACGGGGACATGCCGCGCCGTGGTCGTACCATCGCCCAACTGTCCCCCGAAATTGCCACCCCAGCATTTCAATTCAGCAGCGGAGGTGATTGCGCAGGTATGCGACTGCCCGGCGGTGATGCTGACAACTCCGCCGGTCAGCCCAACCACATCGACTGGCGTTGCGCTGTTGTTCGTCGAGCCATCACCGAGCTGCCCCTGCGAGTTGTTGCCCCAACATTTCACGGTCCCGCTGAGCGTCAAGGCGCAGACATGATCGTAACCGCCCGCAAGTGCAAGCGCTTGCTCGCTGTTTCCACGGACCGTTGAAGGGACATCGTGACTCAAGAAGCTGCCGTCGCCCAGCACGCCGCTCTCATTGTGCCCCCAGCATTTGACCAAGCCTGAATCCGTGATGGCGCACGTATACTGGCTTCCTGTCGCGATCCGTTGTCCTGTTGGAGCACCATGCGGAAGCGTGGCTCCGGCCCATGCAGGTGCAACAGCCAATATCGCGATAACGGCAAGGCCACGAGAATAGTGGCGAATAGCGTCCCTGCACATTTCCATAGCGCCCTGCTCTCTCGATAGTGTCCAGATGACCGACTACTCTAGCAGTTGCCAGAACAGCCCTGCCATCGAACGCAGCCACCCGCAAGATCGAAGGTCGGTGTTCATTTCTTGAAGTGGCTTCAGAACAGGTCTCCCTCAAAGGATCCAAAAGGCACCGAAGGAGGTTGACCGCATCGCCGTGGGCGAATCATGGCACGCGCATTGGCTGCTGCCGCCCAACTCTTGCCCGGCATTCGCCGTCCGCAGTTTCACCCCTTGTCCCAAGCGAATTGCCGCCAACCTGTCGCCCGGTATCGTTGCGACGAATTGGGGCGCCGTTGCCACTTTCGCCTCGAAAACCTCTTCGTAGGGACTGAATTTCCTCTGAGCACGTGCAGACGAGTGCCAATCGACGAGCGAAGCACGCACAGCGCAACCAGCACGATGAGGCCGAGGCTGCCGAAAATTCGTTTCGGGGATGGAGGCAGTGATTTCATCAATCCTTGAGCAGTTGTGACCCGTTGAGATCACGGGCGTCGTACCGGTGGGAAAATTCCCGGCGCGTGAACGCCGGTACGAACGACACCGTCACTTGGCTTGCTAGTTGATCGAAGCCGTCATCGCGTCTGCTCTTGTCTATTCGAAATCATCGGCGAAAATTCGATCGGTTATGGCCTCCTGCACGAACACGCATTCGGAAAACTCAGACGTGTCGCCGCTGGGGCTGGTCGCAGTCGTGCTGATCGCATCGCCGGCCTGCACTGCGGCATCGTTGAGCGTTCCAAAAGAAAAATCCTTGCTGCAGTTGCCGCTTGCGCAGATACCGGCATTCTCGACAATGACATTTTTCGTTCCGATCCAATGCGTGCCTTCGCCATAACCCGAACTGGCGCAGGTCGAACTGCGATAGAAATCGATGCGGTAAGGGCTGGAACTGACGGTCGTTCTCAAACTTCCGCCGATGAAGAGGCCGACCGTGTCGCCTGAGGTCACGCGATTGGCGACTTGCAGTACCGGAAAGTTCTGTCCGCGATTGGCGCTGCAACCGGTCGTCAGGTCGCATATTTGCGGATCGGAATCATTCGGAGTTACCCCATTGGCGCCCAGATCAATGCCCGGCGCGCCGTTGCCGGTCATGCGATTGGCGATGATCCTGTTGTGGCCGTAAGCAGCGGACAATACGCGCACGCCACTGTCGCCATTTTTGTTGATGACGTTGTCGGGTCCAATGGTGTTGTCGTGCGCGCCGTTGTCGACGAGCACGCCCATGCGCTCGTTGCCGAGCAGCGAGAAAGCTCCGACCACACCACCCAGGATGTTGCCTTCGATGACGTTGCCGACCGCGTTACTGCCAGTCAATTGAATGCCGTCGCGGGCGTTGCGCGAGATCCGGTTGTCGATCACTCGATTGTTCGACGTGAAGATGCGGATGCCGTCCTGATTCGGCAAGTCGTGGATCACATCCTTGTCGACACCAATCAGATTATTGATGACCTGGTTGCCGCCGGATGTGCCCTGGAAGCTGACGCCACTGGCGCTGGAACCGCCGATCAGATTTCGTTGCGAGGGTTCATCACCACCAATCAGCGCATTGCTCGCCGGTGCAGCGACAAGGATTGCATCGCCGTTACCCGCAAGCGTTGTACCGGAACTGCCGATCTGGCCGCCGAACTGGCTACCGTAAATCTGGTTGGTGAAGCCAAAGTTCAGCAGCACGGCGGCCGAGAATCCTTCGAATGCGATGCCGCGAATCGCCATGGAACCCGTGCCGAGTTGCGAGCCGGTCAGGATGCCGGTGCCGACGGCGTTGTTGCCATCGAGAATGATGCAGGGCACCGCGTTCCAGTAGAGATCGTCGGTATTGAGCACGCTGCCCGGCTGACTCCAGCCATCGATCTGAACCGAGTCGCGGATGGTCAAGGTCGCGGCCAGCACGATTCGGCGCGGACAGGATCCAGAAATATTGAAGCGAATGGTGTTGAATCCCGAATCGTTGTTGGCCAGGGTTACCGCATCGGCGAGCGAACCACTGCCGGAGCTGTTCGTATTGGTGACGGTGTAGACGCCGGTGCCGTCGACCGGTGATTCCAGTGCGCCGCGATCCACGCTCGGGCCAACCACGCGCGCAGCGCCGTACAGGTCGATCGAAAGTAAGCCACCTGGCACGTCGGCCGTACCCGAGTTGACCATCGGCGAGCCGGGGTTCGGCCGGTAATTTGCGTCAAGATCGGGATTGGATGTCAGGTTATTGGTCGACGCCAACAAGCCCCCCGAAGGAAGGTTGGCGTTGCCGGAAAAACTCAGACTGTCGTAGCGGTTGTTGAACGCGAACACGTTGGTCGCTTCCGCTGAAATCTCGGTGCCAGTGCTGCGGAACACGTTGTTGTAAAGAAACGCGCCGCCTTGAAGGTCGCAGCAGGCATAAACGCGCAAGCGTCCGTCGGCAATCGTGTCGTTGATCATCGTCAGCGAATTACTCACGAACCCTTCGTCGTCATCCTCTACCAGATAAATGTCCAAAGCGGTTCCATCGGAAGCATTGGTGAAAAGGCTGTCGCGCAACACGATGTCGTGGCATTCGCTGACCGTCGCCAACTTTCCGCCGATCATGCGCAGGCGTCGCGCCTCGAACTTGAGGTCGTTCGCCGCACACGGGTCACTACCCAGCGAAAAATTGCCTGTGAACGACAAGGGCACCTGATCGAGGGTGAGCGTCTTCAGCGAGACCGACCCGGTCGCTGTCTCCAGAAAAAATTTCTCGCCAGCGTTTGAGTGCAGTACGGTCAACGAGGCGTCGTCCACGCGCGAGGCGCAACCGGTTCCGTAGCCGCCCTCGATCGCCAGGCTGCCGGCCGGGATGATGTGCTCTCCAGCCGGGTAGTACCGAAGCTCTGACGTGAAATTGTAGGTGCCGGCGCGCAGGTCAATGCGGCTATCCTCGCCGTCGACCTCGGCCTGAGCCAGCGCATCACGCAACTCCGAAGGCGTACTAACGCAATAAGTCTGCGTGGCATGCCCACTGCGTGCGGCAAACAGGCCGAGGCAGGACAGCAAGAGGATCCGGTTTGCGCAGCGCATGGGGCGATCTCCGTGGACTTTCCATACTCCACGCAAGATCGCAACCGCAGGGGCCAACCGCTGTGTAGCGTCGCCTTCCCGCGATCGCGGACGTCGATGAGTTCAGCACAATCGAAAAAAATGTGCTCACACAAGGCTACCGACCGCATCGCCCGAGAACAGCCGGCAAGAAGTCAGATCGGGGACACGTTTGCTGTCAGTTCATAGCCACGAAAATGGCGTCCATAGCCGCGGAAACATCCACGACGGCGACGTGCTGGTCAGCACGCCAGCAGAACATCACGGCTAGCTCAGGTTCCTGCCGGGTAGCTCACCATATGGTCCCCGGCGCGCTCCCACGCGTCGCCGTCGCGCGACAGCAGGATCGGGCCACGCACGGTCCAGCCTATGCCGTTGCGCGCCTCGATCAGGAGCACCGCGTCGTTGCCAAGGACATAGCCGCCTTTAATCTTGACGTCGCGCAACATGCGCAGCGCCTGGACGTACAACTTGCGTTGGCGATCGACCTGCGGAATCACCTTGCCATCGAAGCCCTTGTCGCGAAACACGATCTCGGCCATCTTTCCACCCGAGTGCATCGCGGCATCCGGATTCTTCGCGTCGACCGCGGCTGACATCGCGCGCGTTTGCGCAACGAATGCCTTGCCGGCATCGCCGCCGTCGGCTGGCAATTTGGCGGCAGTCTTGGCCCAGTCGGTTTTCAACTCACCGTGATCGTCGCGAATGCCTGCGGCGAAGAGTTCCTGAACCAGAGCGTCATCCGTTCTTGCACGCAGCGTCGCAAACTCGGCTGGCGAATAATGGATCGACGCGATCTTGTAGTCGCTGCCGACCTTCGCATACGGCATCTTGAGCGATCCCGAACCGGAACCGTCCTTCGACTTGACCGCGATCGTGATCATGCCGTCCACGTCGGGCACCTGAGCATGGAGTTGCGCGGCCTGAGCCTTCAGCTGCTGCCGCAGTTCATCGCTGGCCGCCGCCGTCGCTACGGTGCAGGTGGCCTCGCCCGCACATTCGCGCACGCTGTCGAGGTAGAAGAAATGAAGTTCGGCAGGCGCGTCGCCGATATCGGCCAGCTTGCGCGCGGCTGTGAAATCGCCCTTGTCGAGAGCTGCCTGCAAGTCCTTGGCGAGGCCCTGCGGGGTCGATGCGGCATGAATGCAGGCGCTCGTGACGAGCAGGGCAAACAACGCGATTGCTGAAAGGAAGTTTTTCATGTCTTCAGGACTCCTGTGAGGTGTGGATCCGGCGCACGATGAATACCGTTATGGTCAATCACGCGATTCGGCTGTTCCGCGGGCCACGCGGCGCTGGAATACCGATCGCTGCGTTAGACGATGCGGACAGGCGAAAATGCGCCTGAAACCCATTTGATCACGGAACCTATTTGATCGCAGCCACGCCGTGGCGCGAAATTGACGCAACGAAATGGGACTCCATGGCCACTTTCGCCTCGAAATCTTGTTTGTACGGATTAAACGTCCTCTACGCGCGTCCAGACTCGCGACGATCGTGACATCCAGCCACACGGAGAGAAATTGCATGTCGCCTTTGCAGAATCGTTACGCGTCCTTCCTGGCGGCGACATTCCTCGCTGCCGCACCTGCGTTGGCGCAGGATGGTTTCCCGGACACAGCATGGCACGGCAACGGCCGCGTGCAGATTCCGGTCATCGGCGAGACCGTGAGCGGCGGTTCAATGGCGATCCAGGCGGACGCGAAGATCGTACTCGGAGGGACCTGCTCGAGCGGCGGTTTCTATGTCCCTTGTCTGACCCGGCTGCTGCCCGGCGGCGATATCGATCTGAGTTTCGGCCCGAGCCAGAACGGCGCGTTCGCGTTTGACGATTTCGTCGGTTATCCAAGCAATAGAACGCTGGAGGAGAGCCTGCTGATCCGGCCCGACGGACGAATGATCGTCTTTGGCACCAGCTACGTACCTTCCGGCGCAGGCACTGGTCTGATGGGGATGATGAATATCACCGCACTCACGTCGGACGGCCAGGTTGAACTGGGACCGAACGGCGAGCGGGCCCGGTTGATTTCGTTGTCAGGCAATCCGACCAGTGCGGAAACCTACGGCGGCGACGCGAAACTTCTGCCGGACGGAAAGATGCTGGTCGCCGGTTCGGCACCCCGCGGCGCATCCGGTAATTTTGATATGGCGGTGGCGCGGCTGAAAACCGATTTCACGCTCGACACCACATTCAATCCGACCGGCACGGTGCCAGGCGTGCGTTATGCGGCATTCGATCTGGCTGGCAATGGTTTCGATTCCGCCAGCGTCATGCTGGTACAGGCCGACGGCAAGATCGTCGTCGCCGGGCTGGTCGAATCGACGGGCAATAGTCTGGTCGTCGGCGTGGTGCGTCTGAACCCCGACGGCAGTTTCGATACGGCCTTCGGCAACAGTGGGCGCGTCTGGTTCGACCTTGGCCATAGCTGGGAAAGCAGGGTCGGCGGCATCTGCCTCGACCAGCAGCAACGCATTGTGATAACCGGCTATCGCTCTTTCGACAACACCACGAGTATCTACGATTGGTTCGTCGCACGCCTGAGCGCCACCGATGGATCAATGGACATATCCTTCAACGACGTCGGCTACAAGATATTCAATCTTGCAGGCTCAGCGGGTGGCGCACTGGTGCAGCCGGATGGAAAGCTGGTCGTGGCCGGCACTTCGACATACGCCCCCGCGGCCATTCGCCTGCTCGACAACGGCAGCTTCGATCCAAGCTTCGGCAATAGCGGGGTGATCGTCGGAACGTTCTCGCCGTCGGCCCACCAATACAACGAGTACGGCAGTTCAATCCTGCTTGCTCCTGGAAATCATCTGCTGATTTCCGGCTCTGCCGCAACGGCGCCGGGCAACGACACGGGCGTGTTCGGCGTGATGCGGCTGACTTACGAACGGATCTTCGCCAACGGGTTTGAATAACCCGACCACAGCGACGCGATGCCAGCCTTCGTGTATTACGGACACCACCATCGCGCGGCTGACAAGCGGCCTGCATGGGTTCGACCTGCACAATCAAGTCCTGAGGCTTCGAGCGTGCGTGCGGCAGCATCCCGCTGACCCGTATCGGAGATCACGGGTTCAAGATCGAGCATGTGCACAGTCATCCTATGCACGTCGTGACGCCAGTGGATTTGTCATCCCCGGCTTCAGGCGAATCGGCATTCGCGTTGGTGCCGCGAGAGCCGCGTGATCGGACCCTTGATCGGCGTGATCATGTGCGCGCTCGAAACCCATATTTGCGACATCCACCGCGCTGATATCCGTTCGCGCATGAGGATTCACAAAGCGTGCAGGCTCGTGGCTCTATTTCTTGAGGCCAAGGCTGACCTGCGACGACAACTCGTCCTCGAACGTCACTTCAGAGTTCCACTCATTTGTTTGCAGGGATATCTGATATGAAAATTCATCGGCTGCTGACCGGCGCAATGCTGGCGTTTGGCTTCTTTACATCGCCCGCTAACGCGATATACATCAACGACAAGGGCACTGGTCAGGTACTTATTTTTCCGTACTACACCGCCAACGGCGGCAATGACACCTTGTTTTCTATCGTCAATTCGACCGCTGACGGCAAGGCGCTCAAGGTGCGCTTTCACGAAGGTTACGACGGGCGCAGCGTCCTCGATTTCAACGTCTATCTGCCCCCGCACGGCCAATGGGACGCGTCAGTCAGTTCGTCGCAGGGTGCGGATTCCCTGGCCATGCTTGCCACCGGCGAAGGCGCCTGCACGTTTCCAGCGCTGGCGCCCACGCCTGGCCGTTCGAACGTTCATTCGGCGAGCTTTAGCACGGCGACGTTCGCAGGTGCAAACCTAATCTCCGGTCCTACGGGCCTTTCCGATGGTGGCCCGACGACGCCGGATCGAACGCGCGAAGGTCACTTCGACGTTATAGAAATGGGCACCGTGACGAATGC
>JBDSNK010000350.1:0-9125 GCA_039915385.1 Dokdonella sp. | reverse complement strand
ACCTTGACCTTGGCGGTCTTGCCATCGTTGGAGACAACTTCGGTCTTGACCGAATCGAGCGTCTTGTCGAGCGGGAAACCATACACGCCGAGCGCGTCCTTGAAGCCAAGAAAGGCGACGCGCGCCTTCGCCATCGACTGGTCGAAATCGAGCGCATGTGCTTCGTCGAGCGTTTTCAAGTTGATGTCACGCGCGGTCTTGCTCGCGATGGCAAGCACCTTCTTGACCGCCTCCGGATCGGTGAAACGTGTCTTTTGCACCCAGCCACCGAGCGCGTTGATCGCCGCGATCGCCTGTGTCTTCTCGACTTCGGACATGTCCTTGTTTTGCTGAACCATGCCCTGCAGCCAGCTCGAACCCATCGCGACATACATGGGAATCTGGGTCTGGTATTGCGCGTCGAAGGCCTTCAGTTGAGGCTCGATCTCGGCATACAGCTTCTGCTCCGCATCCGGCGCGGTCAGCTTGCCCATCGTTTCGGCGAACTTCGCGCGATCCTCATCGGTGATCGGCTTGTCCTTGCTGTCCTTCATCCATTCCGCTTTCGCCTTCGCGAATTCGGCCGGCGGCAGCGAGTTCTGCATGAGGCCCGCAATATCTCCCGCCTTGAGCAGGTCTGCGGCACGACGAATGGTCGCATCGGGCGTACTTGCTGCCGACGCGACGATCGCGCCGCCTTCCGTCGATTCCTTGTTGCAGCCAGCGATCGCAGCGACCAGCGACAGCGCGAGCGTCGCGCGTAAGACGGACTTGAACATGGGAATCCTTGAGGGGGTAGGAAGGGCGCGCACTTTAACAGGGGGCCCCTCAACGGGGCCACTGCCAGGCGTTTTCGTTGCGCCGCGCAGGTGCCCAAAAGAAAACCCAGGCAGCAAGCTGTCTGGGTCAATCCGGCGCTTGCCGGAGGGGGGAAATCTGTACGTCGTTTTCTGACGCTGGCGGCTCGTCCCGTCGGTGCGAACACCTGTCACGCAGGCTTCGGCTCCAATTCGGCCACAAATATACGTTGCGCTTGTGGTTAATGCAATACTTTACATTAATGTCTCTAAAATATTGATTTGTATCCCTTTTTCTCGCTACTTACGCAGCGCGTCAAGCTTCGCCCGCCTTCGCTCCGGCGCGGGGCGCGACCATTCGTTGTTGAACAACGCCGGCTCCCACGAGCCGTAGGTCGGATTCGGCAGCACGAACCAGCGCACGCCGATCCAGCTTTCATATGGGGCCATCGCAGCGCGTCGACCTTCCGGTGTATTGGCCAGGACATCGACGAAATCGCCTATCTGATCGCCCAGCTGCAGCAACACGCGGTGGCTGCGTCCAATCAGCTCGCGCCGACAACCCTTTTCAGTGCCGGCTTGCTCGCAGCCATCGACGATGGTGCCTAGACCGAGAAAAACCTGCTCGCCCGCGGCGACCGGAAATCCGTCCTCGCGCAGATTGTCCAGCGTGATTTCGTTGAGGTCCTGTGCACGATTGGAAAGGTAGAACACGCTCACGCCATTTTTCGCGGCAAGCTGCGCAAATTCGAGCGCCCCGGGCATCGGTTTCGCAGATTTTTCGCGACACCACTCGGACCAGCTGAACTCGTTGAACTCACCTCCGCCCTGGACCAGCCGCGCCTGATATGGCGAGTTGTCGAGCACGGTCTCATCAATGTCCAAAATGACTGCGGGCTTGAGACGCCTGACTGGATTCTTGCGCTCGTTGTGCGGCAACGCATCCCACTGGCGATCCTTCAGCGCTTCGAGAAGTTTCGTGCCTGCCGTGCGATAGACCTCGCGATAGATCAGGTCATGCTCGGTCGCGGTCTGTGTCCATGCGACCGCGTTCAAGTTGTCATTCGCGGCGGCTCCCGCCAATGCCTTCGAAGCCGGGCGGTCCGCATGCGGTCCGTTCGTGGCCACTGCGCAGCCGGCCAAGAGCGCAACCGCGAACACGAGGGAAGGAGCAGAAAGATTTTTCATCCGGTCTCCGGGCTTGAAAGCGCCAAGGCAGCGCATAGATTCACAGGATCGGGTTAGTGTATGACATGCGATCGCGTGGCTTTCGCAAACCCTGCAGCGCTTTTCCAAACATGAGTCGCCGATGGACCAGCCGAACGGATCACGCCTGCAGACAGCCACCTATGTGATGACGGCAGTGGCACTGCTGTTGATCCTGAAATTGCACTTGCTCTCGGCGCTGCTCGCCGGTCTGCTCGTGTACACCCTCATCAACGCGCTCGCGCCGTTGTTGCAACGGCGTCTGCCCGGCGCTCGTGCGCACGGCCTCATCGTCGCGCTGCTCAGTATCGTCGTGGTCGGCTTGCTCACGCTCGCAATCATCAGCGCGGTTTCGTTCCTGCGCAGCGAGCTGGGTAATCCGGGACTCGTGTTCGAGAACGCAATGCCCCTGATTGACCGCGCCCGCGCGCAGATGCCGCAGGTCATCGTCGACCATCTGCCGGACAGCATCGAGGATTTTCGCAGCGCGGCCGTCGATTGGCTGCGCGTGCATGCGCCGCAGCTGCAACTCGCCGGCACCGCTGCGGTGCGCGTGGTGGTGCACCTGCTGATCGGCATGGTCCTCGGCGCCATGATCGCGTTGGCGCGTGCGCGGCCGGTCGGACGCGGTGGCCCGCTGGTCGAGATGCTCATCGCACGCTGTACGAACCTCGTCGATTCGTTTCACGACATCGTGTTTGCACAAGTCAAGATATCCGCGATCAACACGCTGTTCACGTCGATCTTCCTGCTGATCCTGCTGCCGTTGTTTGGCGTAAGCCTTCCCTTCGCCAAGAGCCTGGTGGTCGCGACCTTCGTGGTCGGACTGCTGCCCGTAGCCGGCAATCTCATCTCCAACACCTTGATCGTCGTGATCGGCCTCTCGGTGTCGTTCGGCGTCGGCCTCGCCGCACTCGTGTTCCTCATCGTGATCCACAAGCTGGAATATTTCCTCAACGCACGCATCGTCGGTACGCAGATCAGCGCGCGCGCCTGGGAATTGCTGATCGCGATGCTGTGCATGGAAGCCGCGTTCGGCTCGGCCGGTCTGATCGCGGCGCCGATTTTCTATGCGTACCTCAAGCGCGAGCTGACCGCGGCGAAGTTGATCTGATGCGCACTTTCTGTGGCAAAGCCGGATGACGCGATGCTCGTTTGATCCTCAGGGGGAGCCCAGTGCGCCTCCCGATGCCCCTCCCTCAGCCGCTAATCCGCCAGCAGGCTCGCCAGCCGCGCGATATGCGATGACGCGAGTTCCTTCGCGTGCGCGGCATCCTGCTCCGCGTCGCGTCCGGACCAATGCAGGTCTTCACCCGGCAATTCCTTGAGGAACCGGCTCGGCTCGTTCGCGAGAATTTCGCCGAAGCGGCGTTTGCGCTTCGCGTACGACAGCGTGAGCTGATCCTTCGCGCGCGTAATTCCAACGTACATGAGGCGGCGCTCCTCCTCGACATGACCCTCGGCGAGGCTGCCTTCATGCGGCAGCGTGCCGTCCTCGAGGCCGACCAGAAAGACAAAACGGAATTCCAGACCCTTGGCCGAATGCAAGGTCATCAGGCGCGCGGAATTGCCAGGATCATCGCGATCGCCGTGGCTGAGAAGGGCGAGTTGCGCAGCGAGATCTCCAGCCGCGCCCTCCTTCTGCATCGAGCGGAACCATTCGCCCAGTTCCTTCAGGTTCTCGATGCGCCGCGCACGGATCGCCGGCTCCTTCACCTGTGCAGCAATATGCTCGGCGTAGCCGATGCGACGGATCAATTCCTCGACGAGGTCCGCCGCGGGCAGGCGCTCTGCCTTCGTGGCAAGGTCGCGGATCAGGTCCGCGAAACCGATCAGCGATGACGCCGCTCGACCGGCGATCTTGCCGAGCACGGACTCGGTTTGCGCCGCCCGCAGCAGGGAAACATGGCGCACGCCCGCGAGCTCGCCGAGTTTTTCCAGCGTGGTCGCGCCAATATCGCGACGCGGCAGGTTCACCACGCGCAGGAACGCTGCATCGTCGTCGGGATTGTTGATCAGGCGCAGGTAAGCGAGCAGGTCTTTGACCTCTGCGCGGTCGAGGAACGCGGTGCCACCGGTCACGTGGTAAGGCACGCGCGCCATGCGCAACGCTTTCTCCAGCGCACGCGACTGATGGTTGCCGCGGTACAGCACTGCGAATTCGTGCCATGGCGACTTGTGTTTTTCGGCCAGATGCGCGATCGCACCAGCGACGCATTCGGCCTCATGCTCGTCATCGCGACATTCGATCACGCGGATCGGCGGACCTTCCGCCTGCTGACTCCACAATTTCTTCTCGAACAAGTGAGCATTGTTCGCGATCAACGCATTCGCCGCGCGCAACACGCGCCGCGCGCAACGATAATTCTGTTCGAGCTTGACGACCTTGAGCTGCGGGTAGTCGCGCGACAATTCGGACAGGTTTTCCGGATTCGCTCCGCGCCAAGAGTAAATCGACTGATCGTCGTCCCCGACTGCGGTGAACTGGCCGCGCTGGCCCGCGAGCATTTTCACCAGACGATACTGCGCGTTGTTGGTGTCCTGGTATTCGTCGACGAGCAGGTAGCGCAAGCGTTCGCGCCAGCCATCGCGCGCGTCCGCGTCATTTTCGAGCACAGCGAGCGGCAGGCGGATCAGATCGTCGAAATCGACCGCATTGAAGGCCACCAGACGACGCTGATAGTCCGCATAGATTTCCGCAGCCTCGCGCTCGCGTGCGCTGGTCGCGCGCGCGTCGGCCTGCTCCGGCGTGAGGCCCTCGTTCTTTGCGCGCGACACCAACGACTGCAGCGCGAACAATCCATCCGGCTTGATGCCCTTGGGCGCGAGCTCTTTGATCATGCCTTGCGTGTCATCGGCATCGAGCACCGAGAATCCACGCCGCAGACCCGCGCGCGCGTGCTCGATCTGCAAGAACTTGAGACCCAGCGCATGGAAGGTGCACACCGTAAGCCCCTCCGCGGCAATGCCCGACACCAGTTTGCCGACGCGCTCGCGCATTTCGCGCGCTGCCTTGTTGGTAAACGTGATCGCGGCGATCTTCGCGGCCGGGACGTTGCGACGCTTGATCAGGTACGCGATCTTCTCGGTGATCACGCGCGTCTTGCCCGAACCCGCGCCGGCGAGCACGAGCAGGGGGCCGTCGCAATATTCGACGGCGGCACGTTGTTGGGGGTTGAGGCTCATCGGCACGCGGACGCAACGGAAGTTCGATTGTGCCTGTGACCGCGCTGGTCGGACAGCTTGACAGCGTCCGATCGGGCGTCGTGTCTGCGGCGCTGTCAGTGGGCGTTTTCCGATGCCGGCGTGGAATTGCGCGGTCGGTCGTTGAGCAACGCCAGTGCGGCTTGCAGTACTGTCGCGCAATCGCCCTCGATTTTCAGCGAGAACAGGTCGTCCGCGCGCGTGCGCCCCAGATTCACCGCGGCGACCGGCTTGCCTGCACGCGCAGCGGCACGCACGAACCGATAGCCCGAATAGACCATCAGCGACGACCCCACGACCAGCATCCCATCGGAATCGGTGAGGCTCTGCTCGGCGCGCTCCACGCGTTCGCGCGGCACGTTTTCCCCGAAGAACACGACGTCCGGTTTCAGGATCCCGCAGCAGGTCGCGCAGGCCGGCACGTCGAAACGGCCGAAATCGAGCCCTTCGAGATCCGCATCGCCATCCGGCGCATCGAGCGCGTCGAGTTCGCACCATTCGGCGTTGCGATCCTCGAGCACACGCTGGAACTCTTCACGTGGCTGACGCTGCCCGCAATCGAGGCATCGAATCTGATCGAGTCGTCCGTGCAGGTCGATCACATTGCGGCTGCCGGCAGCCTGATGCAGTCCATCCACATTCTGCGTCAGCAGCGAGCCGACGGCACCGGCGCTGTCCAGTGCGGCCAGTGCGATGTGTGATCCGCTCGGTTGTGCGTGGCCAAAGCGCCGCCAGCCAACCAGGCTGCGCGCCCAGTAGCGCGATCGCGTGACCCGATCGCCGAGAAACGCCTGCAGCGTGACCGGCTGCCTGCGTTTCCAGTTGCCGTCGCGATCGCGATAGTCGGGGATTCCGGATGCCGTACTGCAGCCCGCGCCCGTCAGAACGAACAATCGCGGATGAGCCGCAATGAATCCGGCCAGCGCCGTTCCGTGCGCATCGTCGGCACCTGCGAGAAGGGGAGAGAACGCAGCTTGCATACGGGTATTTTGTCTCAGGCTGGGTTTGGCGACACCCCGTCGTTTCCACGCCGGCACGCGTCCGCAGGTATGCTGCGCGACCGCACTGGTCCACCAACGCTTTTCCACCCGTCCGATGGCCAAACTCTATTTCTACTATTCGGCGATGAACGCCGGCAAGACCACCACGCTGTTGCAGAGCGCGTACAACTACCACGAGCGCGGCATGCGCACCCTGATCCTGACGCCGATGCTGGATACGCGCGCAGGCGAGGGGGTGGTCGCCTCGCGCATCGGCTTGCGTGCGAATGCACGGCGCTTTGCGCGCGAGGACGACTTGCTCGCGATCGCACGGGCGGACATCGCCGAGCACGGCAAGCTCGACTGCGTGCTCGTCGACGAAGCGCAATTCCTCAGCAAGGCACAGGCATGGCAGCTCAGCGATATCGTCGACACGCTTGGCATACCGGCGCTTGCCTACGGCTTGCGGACGGATTTTCGCGGCGAACTTTTTGAAGGCAGCCAATACCTGCTGGCATGGGCCGACAATCTGATCGAGATCAAGACGATCTGTCATTCCGGCCGCAAGGCAACGATGGTCGTGCGCGTGGACGAACACGGTCGCGCTGTGACTGATGGACCGCAGGTTGAAATCGGCGGCAACGACCGCTACGTGTCGGTCAGCCGCACGGAGTTCAAGAAGATCATGTCCGGCGAAGGCCGCGTTGAATTGCAGCAACCCGTGCTGCCGCTGGATGCAAAGAGGGATGTGCGATGAGTGAAGCGAACTGGCCACGACCGCAGTGGCACGACAGCGGCGACCAGGCATTCCTGCTCTGGTTCGTGTTCGGCGACTTCGAGCCTGACTTCAAGATCGACGCCGTGAAGTACCGCACACGCGGCACGCCGCCTGGCATCGAAGTCGTGCGCTACGTGAACCGCGAGCTGGCGAAGTGGGACGGCTATCCTCTTGCCGGCGCGCTCGGCCGTCTGCTCTGGGACGAGAGCGCGCGCCTGTTTGAGCGCGCGAAAAGTGCGCGCGAATGCGTGATGCTGCGCGGCGCACTGTCCGACCCGGCCGACCTGGACACGCTGCGCGATCTGGTCGGCACAATCACCGCGTTGGGCGATCTTGGTGGCGTCGCTGTGATTGATCCGCAGACACTTTCCATGTTCGATAGCGCGGAATGGCGTGAGCGTTTCTTCGCCGAGGAAGCCTTCACGGCGCGCGAGCACGCGCTGATTCTCTGCAACGAAGACGACCACGCGCAGGGTCGCCTGCATGTGCACACACGCGGCATGCGCAAGTTCGCAAGGCGCGACATCAGCATTCGCAACGTGCCCGCCGCCGCGGCCGGCGTTGCGGGCGAACTTGCGGATAGTTTCGTCCAATTCCAGGCGCTCGGTGGCATCGTCGAGGACGGCCACATCATCGAAACTCAAGGCACGCCCGCAAACATGACGATTCATCACGCCGGTGCGCTCGACGACCCCGAGTTCAACAATCGCCATCTCGCGCTGCGCTGGCCCGATTGAATACGGACCAACGGGCGCGCGCATTCGCCACTATTGTTTGACCAGCTCCACACGTCGGTTCTTTGCGCGACCGTCGTCGCTGTCATTCGACGCAATCGGCGCGGCGCTGCCCATGCCCTGGGCGATCAACCGATCCCCTGCAATTGCATATTTCGTCGTGAGCTCAGCGACTACCGCATCGGCACGACGCTTGGAGAGTTCGAGGTTGTGAGCGACGCTGCCCTGGTTGTCCGTGTGCCCGACAATCATCAGCTTGAGCGCGTCGTCGTTTTTCAGCAGGTTGCCGATTTGCTCGATCTGGGCCGTGGACGCGGGCTTGAGTTGAGTCTTGTCGACATCAAACAGGATGCCGTACAGGGCGATCCGACCGCTGCCAGCGATCGCAGTGCCCAGCTCGGTCGCAGACACGGTCACCATTTTCTGCTCGCGCGACTTTGCTTCGACAACGACGACGATCGCCATCGTGCGTTCATTGAACGCCTTGCAGTAGAGATCGTCCCTGACCAGATACGTCAGCACGGCAACGGTCGTCTGCGCACCGTCGCCACCGTAGCGGCCGATGCTGTAGTGCTGATCGGAGCGATCTCTAGTCACCGCGCAGGCCGCATTGCCGAATGCGTCGGCATCGATGTGTGCAGCCGGGAACAGGATGTCGATCAGGCCCACTTCGCCGCCACCGTGGCCGGCGCCTGAGGTGGCCTCGCCACCGCAGTCGTCGCCCTTGCATTCATAGAGCATTTCGCCACCCTTGGCCGTGTTGACGTCCTGGTAGTTGCGTAGAACTTCGAGCGGACTGCGTCCGATGGGTTGCAGGTACACCACGCGCGCGAGGCGGCCTTCTGCGTCCAGATTCTTCTGTGCCTGGAAAACCGTATTGTTCGAACTCGTGCGGCGTTCCGGTTCGGCGCGTTCGAGAATGGATGCGGGCAGACGGATCTCGTCGAACGAGCCGCCCTGGTATTCGACGATCAGGCTGCCCTCATAACGGCCGAGCGCTGCTGGATCCTTCGCGCCAGGCTTGTCGACAGTCGGCAAGGTTGCATCTGCAAATGCAAGCAGCGGCGCGAAAAGCAGCGGCAGACACAGCAGGGAGATGCGCATGGGTAACTCCGGCAAAGGTGGGTTCCACAGTAGTACGCAAGACCTCCACAGAAAGGGACATCCGCGTTCGATCAGACGCATGCTTGCCGAGGTGTGCTCAATGCTGGCAGCGAGCGCAGTAGAAAGTCGACCGCTGGCCAAGCACGCTCACTTTGATCGGTGTTGCGCAGACCTTGCACGGTTCGCCTGCGCGGCCGTAGACGAACAACTCCTGCTCGAAGTATCCCGGCACGCCGTCAGGGCTGATGAAATCGCGCAAGGTCGTGCCCCCGCGCGTGATTGCATACGCGAGAATGCGTTTCACTTCAGAGGCGAGACGCGCGCAACGTTCGCGCGAGACCGA
>JBDSNK010000309.1:0-5180 GCA_039915385.1 Dokdonella sp. | reverse complement strand
CGAGGTGTTGGTTCCAGCCGAGGGTGAGCGCGACACCGTCCACCGCATCATTTACGACGAACTGTGCATGGGCAAGATCATGACTGCGTCGCGCATCCAATACCGCAGCGTCATTGCCAGTCTGGTCGACCGTGGTGCGCAGGGCATCATCCTTGGATGCACCGAAATCTCCACGCTCGTGGGTGCAGAGGATTCGGTCGTGCCGTTGTTCGACACTACGCGATATCACGCCATCGCCGCAGCCATGCGCGCGATCACGAGCGATTGAACGCGGCGTCCTGCTTTCAGTCGCCTGCGCCGAAGCGCGGCAGCGACTGGCGCAACCTCGAAAATCCCTTCCACGGATCCTCGCGCAGGGTCCTCGCGCGGCGCAGCGCAGCGGCGAGATCGAAGGCCGCGGCACTCCTGATTCTGCCCAGTTCTTCCCAGCGGATCGGCATTGCGACCGGAGCACCATCGCGCGCACGCAGCGACCAGCTCGCGACGCTGGTCGCGCCACGCGCATTGCGCAGCCAGTCGATGAAGATGCGACCGTTGCGCTTTGCCTTGCTCGCGGTAGCAAGGTAGAGCAGGGGTTTGTGCGCCGACATCGCGTTCGCAAACGCCTCGCAAAACACTTTCGCTTCGCTCCAGTCGATTCCCCTGTCGATCGGCACGACGACATGCGTGCCTTTCCCTCCGGACAGACGCACGAAACTCTGCAGGCCCGCTTCACGGAGGCGATCCCGCACGTCGCGGGTTGCCGCGATCAATGTTTTCCACTCGACGCCGGGGCCGGGATCGAGATCGAACACGAGGCGATCAGGCCGATCCGGCTGGTCGACTCGTGCGCCCCAAGGGTGGAATTCGAGCGTGCTCATCTGCACCAGCTCGATCACGCCGGCAAGGTCTGCGACGTAGAGATAGTCGCCGCTGCCGCCGCCCTTCTCCTTCAAGGGAACCGACGCCACCGCCGGCCCCAATTTGGCGGCGTGATGTTTCTGGAAGAAACAGGTACCGCCGGCGCCGTCTGGACAGCGGATCACGGACAGCGGCCGATCCGCGAGTTCGGGCAGCATCCACGGCGAGACTGCACGATAGTAGTCGGCGACATCCTGCTTGGTGATGCTCGTACCGGGAAACACGATGCGTTCGGGATGGGTGATCGTGACTTCGCCGTTCGCACGAGCGGACCCGCGAGCGGTCGTCGCAGAGGCGCGCGCGGCCGATGGCGGCTCCTTCCTTCTTACCGCTGATTTCGGAACGGATTTTAGCGCGGCGGATTTCTTCGTCGGCGGCTCCGCTGCGGATTTTTTTGCGGCGCGCCCGCGGTCGACCTGGCTCGTGGATTTCAGGGTTGGCATTCCGAGATCCTCCGTTTTCTTATCCTCGCGCACGCGCCGGAAGCTGGACTGGCGCAACAGTCCTTCCTTTGCCCAGCCGCGAAATTCCACTTCAACCACCAGCTCAGGCTTGACCCATCTGACCGTGTTCGCGCGGAACGGAACATGCGCGGGCAGCTCGACGACCGGCACATCGGTCGCCAGCGTTTTCAGCTGCCGCGTCAGTGTCCTGATCTGCGCATCGTTGAAGCCGGTGCCAACGCGCCCGACGTAGTGCAGTGCATCGCCTTCGATGGATGCGAGCAGCAAGGAGCCGAAGCCCTGGCGAGCCCCTTGCGGAGCGCTGTAGCCCACTACGACGAATTCGTCGGTGTTGGCGTGCTTGACCTTGACCCAGTCGCGCGAGCGGCCTTCGATGTACGGTGAGCCCGCGCGTTTACTGACGATGCCTTCGAGCTGCTGGCGGCCCGCTGCGGCAAACACGCGTTCGCCATGTCCGACGATATGCGTGCTGAATATCAGCACGTTTGTATCAACCGATTGCAGCAACGACTCCAGCAACGCCTTGCGCTCGTGCAGCGGCGTCCGCATCAGATCGATCTTTTCGACTGCGGGCAGATCGAAAACCACATAGCGCAGCGCTGCGTCGTCGCCGCTTTCAAGCGCACGCTGAAGCGCGGAAAAATCGCTATGCCCTCTCGCGTCCAACGCGATCAGTTCGCCGTCGAGGCGCGCGCTCGCTACGGGCAATGCCTCGATCGCGCGCGCGATGCGCGGAAACCTCTTACTCCAGTCGAGATCGTTGCGCGACCGCAGATGCGCCTTGCGCGCATCGAGATCGGTGAGCAGGCGATAGCCATCCCACTTCGTTTCATGCAGCCAGCCGTCGCCTCGGGGCGCTGTCGCTTGCGCGCTGCACAGCTCCGGTTTGAAGCCTGCACGCACCGGCTCATCGCGCGAGCCTTGCAGCGCCAGCGCGCGCTTTCGCCAGCGCTGCGTGGCGAGCGCCGAATTTGCTGGCGCCTTTGCCGATCGTGCATTGACCGATCTTGCCTTGCTGGCATGGGTCGAGGGCTTGGTTTGCTGTGTGCTCGAAAGGCCACCTTCGCCAATCAGATCGTCCGCTTCCGCGTCGCGCGCTTCGGCGTCGCTGCGCTTTAGCAGCAGCCACTGTGCTTTCGCGCCACGCAAATGCGTGCGCACGAGCGTCCAGCGGCCGCGCAGCTTGTCCCCGAAGAGTTCGAAATCGAGGTGCCCTTTCGCAAGCGCGCGCAGCGGTTCGCCGTCCGGCGCCCAGGTACCGTGATCGAAGATATCGACATGACCGCCACCGTAGTGGCCTTGCGGAATGTCGCCTTGGAAGGTCGCATACGAAACCGGATGATCCTCGACCTCGACCGCGAGACGTTTCTCGCCGGCGCGCAGCGAAGGCCCCTTGGGTACCGCCCAACTCTTCAGCGCTCCATCGACCTCAAGTCGGAAATCGTAGTGACGCGCGCGTGCGTGATGCAGCTGGACGACGAAGATGGGTTCCTTCGTGCGCGACGTCCGCCGCGCGCCATCGGGCGCGGGCTCCGGCGTTTCGGCGAAGCGCCGTTTGCGCTCGTAGTCGCGCAGGCTCATTGCCGCTTCAGGCCGATTTGCGTCGCTTCGGAGCTACCTTCGCGGGCGCTTTCTTTGCCGCCTTCTTCGCGACGCCCTTTGTTGCCGCCTTCTTCGCGGGCGAGCGCTTTCTGGCCGGCGTGCGCTGCTTGGAATCGATGCTCTTCTTTAGCAGCGACATGAAATCGACGACGTTGGTCGCGGCGTCTTCGGGCGAGTGCGCGTCGCTTTCTTCAGGTGCCGTCACCACGCCCTTCTGCTTCATGCGCTTTTCGATCACCTTGTGCAGGCGCGCGCGGAATTCGTCGCGGTAGTCGGCCGGCTTCCATTCGCCCGCCATCGACTCGATCAGGTGCCGCGCCATCTCGAGCTCTTTCGCCGTCACGCGGTACTCGGAGGCTTTCTTCGACGGAATGTTGTAGTCGTCGACGTCGACGAGTTCCTGCGGATAGCGCAGCAGGATCATGACCAACGCATGGTCCTGCGGCATCACGGCGGCGAGGTATTCGCGCGTGCGGATCACGACGCGCGCGATGCCCACCTTGGCCGTCTTGACCAGCGTGTCGCGCAGCAGGACATAGCCCTTCTCGGCCTTCTTGCCCGGCACGAGGATATAGGGCTTCTCGTAATAGGCTGGATTGATCGCATCCGCATCGACGAACGCTTCGATCTCTACCGCTTCATGGCTTTCCGGTGCAGCCGCCTTGATGTCGGCTTCGTCGAGCACGACATAGCTGTTCTTGTCGTATTCGTACGCCTTGACGATGTCCTTCCAGGGCACTTCCTCGCCAGTGTCGCTGTTGACGCGCTCGTAGCGGACCGGTTTGTTGTTGCGGCTGTCGAGCATGCGGAAGCTGAGGTCAGTGCGGCGCTCGCCGGACATCAACTGGATCGGCACATTGAGCAGACCGAACGAAAGGGTTCCTGTCCAGATGGGTCGAGGCATGGCGGTCGCTCGGCAGGTACGGACCATCAAGACTAGGAACGCGATGCTTAACGCACGCTGTTGCATGGACAGTGCAGGTGCCACCAGCCGCCCAACCCACTTTTGGCACTGGCCTGACGCCCCCATGTCCGGGACGATGTATTCGACGACGGGGTTGGTCCCCTACTCTCCTGGAGCCTATCGATGCTGACCTTCCTGCTCTGGCTGATGCTGCTCGTGTTCTGCTGGCCGCTGGCTCTGCTCGCGATTGTGCTGTATCCGCTCGTGTGGTTGTTGCTGCTGCCATTTCGCCTGGTCGGCTTTGCCGTCGAGGGCGTGTTCGAATTGTTGCGCGCGGTGATCCTGCTACCTGCGCGCGTGCTCGGCGGAGGCAAGGTGGCAACGCGCTAGTGCACTCGAACTCCAGCATGCCGGACGATCCACGCTGTAACGATCTGCTCGAATTCTGGTTCGGCACGCACGCGGATGACGCGGATGTGATCAAGGATCGTGGAGCGCTGTGGTTCGGCGGCGGTACCGATGTCGACGCGTCGATCCGGACGCACTTCGGCGAGCTGCGCGAGGCAGCGATCACCGGCTTGCTCGACGACTGGCTCGTGTGTGCGCGTGGTCGTCTTGCATTGGTGATACTGGCAGACCAATTCTCGCGCAACCTTTTTCGCGCGGATGCGCACGCGTTCGCACACGATGAATTGGCCCGAGCGTGGTGCGAACAGGGACTGGACGCAGGCATCGATTGCGACCTGCGTCCGATCGAGCGTGTTTTTTTCTACTTGCCGCTGGAGCATTCGGAAGTGCTTGCCGATCAGCAGCGTTCGGTCGCGCTGTTCCGCGCCTTGCTCGACGAAGTTGACGCCGACGTGCGCCCCGCTTTCGCCAACTTCCTCGACTATGCGCAACGGCATCGCGACATCATCGAGCGCTTCGGTCGCTTTCCGCATCGCAATGCCGCGCTGGAGCGCGCGTCTACCGCACAGGAAGTCGCGTTCCTGGCGCAAGCGGGCTCATCGTTCTGATGGGCTTTGCGCAGCGGCCGGAAAAGTGCCGCGCCTGATCCGATCGGGCGGGCGGCAAGGGTCGCGAACGATGTTGACCGCCACGGCTGCTCGCCAGACAGTCGATATAGACCATTAGCGGCTGCGGCTAGCTCCCAACGTTCATGCCGAGCGCGCTCGCGTCGAATGCGATGCGCTCGACACCCATATTCGATTCCGCCAGCACGCGTGTGCGCGTGACCTTGAACAACCAGGTGTGTTGTTCGAGCGGCTCCGGTTTGCGGAAGGCCTTGGGCGTCAGCACTGCGAGACAGG
>JBDSNK010000027.1:0-7075 GCA_039915385.1 Dokdonella sp. | reverse complement strand
GCGCAGTGACGGCGGAATTGCCGGTGGCGAGCATCGGGTCGACCACGATCGCATCGCGCGAAGGCATGTCGCGCGGCATGCGGAAGTAGTACTCGACCGCGCGCAGCGTCTTGGCATCGCGATACAGGCCAACGTGCCCGACCCGCGCGCCCGGCACCACGCCGAGCATGCCATCGAGGATGCCGATGCCGGCGCGCAGGATCGCGACGAACACCACCTTCTTTCCGTCGACGAGATGCCCAGTCATCGGCGCCACCGGCGTCTCGATCGCGACTTCTCGCAACGGCAGGTCGCGCGTGACTTCGTACGCCATCAGCGCCGACAGCTCGTTGAGCAGGCGGCGGAATTCGACCGTGCTGGTTGATTTCTTGCGCAGCAGGGTCAGCTTGTGCTGCACCAGCGGGTGCCCGACCACCTGTACGCCTGCCGTCATTGCCAGTCCTCCGTTCCAGCGGCGGACGATAACCCAGTTGGGCGCAGGCCGGCCCCTCCCCTACAATGCCCGGCTCCCATCATCGAAGTGCGCCGCGCGCAAGTGCGGACGCGAAACACACCGTGCCCATGGACAAGAGTTTCGAACCCGGCCAGATCGAATCGAAGTGGTATGCGCAATGGGAGGCCCAGGGCCTCTTCAAGCCGGCTGCCGCCGGGGAGCCATACTGCATTCTGCTGCCGCCGCCGAATGTGACCGGCACCCTGCACATGGGGCACGCGTTCCAGCAGACGATCATGGATGCGCTGACGCGCTATCACCGCATGCGCCAGGCACCTGATGGAGGACGCTACCGGACGTTGTGGCAGGGCGGCACCGATCACGCCGGCATCGCGACGCAGAAGATCGTCGAGAACCAGCTTGCGGCGCAGGGCCAGACGCGCCACGACCTCGGTCGCGAGAAGTTCATCGAGCGCGTATGGGAGTGGAAAGAGGAATCCGGCTCGACGATCACCCACCAGATGCGCCGCCTCGGTGCTTCGGTCGACTGGTCGCGCGAACGCTTCACGATGGACGAAGGCCTGTCCGCTGCAGTGCGCCGCGTGTTCGTGACCTGGTATCGCGACGGCCTGATCTATCGCGGCAAGCGTCTGGTGCACTGGGACCCGGTGCTGATGACGGCGGTGTCCGACCTCGAAGTGAACAACGAGGAGAAGGACGGTTCGCTTTGGTCGATCCGCTACAACGTGATCGATCCGCAGCCGGGCGAGCCCGATCACATCGTCGTCGCAACGACGCGACCGGAGACCATGCTCGGCGACGTCGCCGTGGCCGTGCATCCAGACGACGAGCGCTATGCGATGCTGGTCAAGAACAAGCGCCAGCTGATGCTGCCACTTTCCGAGCGGCCGATTCCGATGATCGCGGACGACTACGTCGATCGCGAATTCGGCACCGGCTGCGTGAAGATCACGCCGGCGCACGATTTCAACGACTGGCAGATCGGCGCGCGCCACAAACTCGATCCGATCGTGATACTCACGCTCGACGCGAAGATCAATGACAACGCGCCGGAGAAGTACCGCGGCATGGACCGCTTCGTCGCGCGCAAGGCCGTGCTTGCCGATCTCGAAGCCGCGGGTCTCCTGGTCGAAACGAAAAAGCACAAATTGCAGGTGCCGATCAGCCAGCGCTCGGACGCGGTGATCGAGCCGATGCTGACGGATCAATGGTTCCTCGACCTGACCAGCGACACCCTGCCCGATGGACGCCCCGGCGGGCGCAAGGCGATCACCGAGCCCGCGCTCGCTGCCGTGCGCAATGGCGACATCAAGTTCGTGCCGGACAACTGGTCAACGACCTACAACCAGTGGCTGGAGAACATCCAGGACTGGTGCGTCAGTCGCCAGCTCTGGTGGGGGCATCAGATTCCGGCGTGGTACGACGAGGCCGGCAACATCTTCGTCGGCGAAGACGAAGCCGATGCACGCGCGCATGCGAGCGCCACGCCGATCGGCGCAATGCGCCAGGATGCCGACGTGCTCGACACTTGGTTCTCGGCCGCGCTATGGCCGTTCTCGACCATGGGCTGGCCCGGCGAGACGCCGGAGCGCGCGAACGAGTGGGAACAGTTCAAGGCGTTCGTGCCGAGCGACGTGCTCGTCACCGGCTTCGACATCATCTTCTTCTGGGTCGCGCGCATGGTCATGGCGACGCAGTATTTCACCGGCAAGGTGCCGTTTCGCGAGGTCTACATCAACGCGATCGTGCGTGATGCCGAAGGCCAGAAGATGTCGAAATCCAAGGGCAACACGATCGACCCGCTCGACCTCATCGACGGTATCGACCTCGAATCCCTGGTGAAGAAATCGACTGCGTCCCTGCTGATTCCGCAGGTGCGCGAGAAAGTCGAGAAACGCATCCGCAAGGACTATCCCGACGGCATCGCCGCGGTGGGCGCCGACGCGATGCGCTTCACGTTCGCCGCGCTCGCTACTTACGGGCGCACGATCAACTTCGATCTCAAGCGCGCCGAAGGCTACAAGAATTTCTGCAACAAGTTGTGGAATGCGGCGCGTTATGTCCTCGACAAAGTCCCGGCGAACCCAACGAAGGAAGAAGCAGAAGCGCGCGGAGACTTGATCGAACCAACTGCATTTCAGGGCCGTCCGCAACAGTGGCCGATCACCGATGAAGAAAGATGGCTGCTGTCGCGCCTGGAGAAAACGGTCGCGGCCTGTGAGCAGCATTTCAAGACATATCGTTTCGACCTTCTTGCGCAGGAACTTTACGAATTCGTTTGGAACGAATTCTGCGATTGGTTTATCGAACTTTCAAAGCCCTATTTGAACCTGAAAGTCGCTGTGGATTTGGCAGGCGAATCGGACTCCATTCCGACCAACGTGGAAAGCAATGAATCGGTCCTCTACACATCTTTGTATGTGCTCGAAGCGGTGCTGCGCGCGCTGCATCCGATCGTGCCGTTCATCACCGAAGAGATCTGGCACGAAGTCGCGCCCAAGCTCGGCATCGCCACTGGCAGCGTGTCGATGCGCAATTATCCGCGCGCAGGTGATTTTGCGATCGACGAAGCTGCGACTGCAGAGATTGAATGGCTGAAGTCAGTGTTGAGCCAGCTGCGCCGCATACGCAGCGAAATGAACATCTCTCCTGGCAAGGCGATCCCGCTGCTGTTCGCGAGCGGCAATGCCAGCGATCGCGTGCGCACCGCGAAGTTCGCGGCGCAGATCGGCTTTCTCGCACGCACTGAATCGCAACGCTGGCTCGACGTCGCTGAGCCCGAGCCACCGGCGGCCGCGGCGATCGTCGGCGAATTGAAACTGCTGATCCCGTTGGCCGGGCTGATCGACCTCGGCGCCGAAAAACTGCGCCTCGAAAAAGAGATCAAGCGCATCGAAGTCGAAATCGTCAAATGCAACGGCAAGCTCGGCACGGCGACCTTCGTCGCGAATGCACCGCCGGCCGTGGTCGATCAGGAGAAGCAGCGCCTCGCGGATTTCACGACGATGCTCGCGGCTCTGCGCGATCAGCTCGACGCGCTTTCAAAGGTGTAAGCCAAGCCGCCCCATCGGCCGTCCGCTGATCCGTTATGGCGCAGGATCCAGCAACTCCATCGCCATCACCAAGGCATCTTCGCGCCCTTTCTTCGCTGGGTAGTAATTCGGGCGACGGCCGAATTCGTTGAAGCCGATCGACTCGTACAGCGCAATTGCGTTCGGATTGGACGGACGCACTTCGAGGTAGACCCGTTCACTGTGGTGCCAGCGCGCCAGATCGAGCAGGCGCTTGACGATGCGGCGTCCGAGTCCCTTGCCTTGCCACTCTGGCGCGACGCAGACATTGAGGATGTGCGCCTCGTTCGCTCCCGTCGAAAGCACGCCATAGCCGACGATGTCGTCCGACCCCACCAGCACGCAGCATTCGTAGTCGGCGCGCAGGCAATCCTGGAAGATCCCTCGGCTCCATGGAAACGGGTACGAAGCCGCTTCGATCGCGGCGACGCGGTCGAAGTCTTCCGGCTGCATGCGGCGGAATTCGGGGGGACTGGGCTTGAGGATTGCAACCACGTTGACGTCGATCTTTGCCTGACGGTTCAGTGCTCGCGATGATCGCCGGCCGCCGCCTCTGCGGCAAGCATGCTTCGGTGCGCCTGCGTCATGCCGCGAGCCATTCTGCGCAATTCACTCCACAATGCGCGCTTGGCGTGCGCATCCACCGCAAGGGCGGCCAACCCCGCACCGACCACCCAGCCTATTTCGCCCTGACGGTTGGCCGGCAGCAGCGCACCGACCGCGCGCGCCTGCGCATCGCCGAACATCACCAAGCCAGCAGTGGCGCCGATGGCGGATTCGTCGCTCGCATCGACCTGCTTACACGCGATGCCTGCAAACCGCAGCGCGCGCGTGACGTCCGCGAGCAGTCGACAAGCAACGGGCGATTCGACATCCGCGATCAGGAGCACACCGCTGGTGCTGACGAACTCTTTCGCATCAGTAGCCGGCGCCTGCGACGACACACGCGGTCTTGTCGACGCAAGCATCACCGGTGCTTCAGCAACGACCAACGGACCCGTATCCGCTGCGCGCATCGACGCACGCGGCAGATAGACGTCGACGCCCATCTCGGCGAGGCGTCGCAGGCTGGCCTCATTCCTCATGAGCAGCGGCCCTTCGTTTGATCAGATCGGCACGGAACTGCTCGAAAATCGTGTCGAGGGCCACGCCGTACGCATCGACTGTCGCCTGCATGCCGGCTCCCGCGGCGGCCACTTCGGCATGGTAGAAATCGTCGACCAATGGCATGCCATCGCGGCCGTTCGCACGCAACTTCAAGGCGACGGCCGCGTTGAAACCGCCACGTTCAATCGGCACGCGATCGAAGCGCAGGATGATCCCGCTGATGCGTATCGCATCCTGGCTCGCCGGCAATTCGTCGGTGACCTGCCGCGCAATACCGGTTTCGCGCAGTTGAGCGATCAGGCGCCGCTGCAGGATGCGCGTCGGCGGGTCAGTCCACAGCTGGTAGTGGTACTGGCGAAGTTGCTGCGCCCCCGGATCGAGCGCGTAGATCAGCGCCTGATCGGCATACAGGCCATCCGCACCGAAGACGTCGACGACAAAGGGGTCGTGGAACAGCGGCGACGCCAGCGCCTGAATCGGCTGTGATCGCGGCAGGCGGAAATAGGTGAAGTCCGGTACGGTCGCCGCGCCGCAACCGGCGAGAACAAGCAGTACAAGCAAGATCGGCAAGCGCATGTTCATTGCGGTTCGTCCTGCAGCTGATCGGCTTTCGGCGCGATGATCAGGCGGTTCGGTGCCTTGCGGATCTCGCGACTGAATTCGTCGAGATTGCGGCTCGATGATTCCAGGTGATGGGTGATTACGTCCATGCGGCTGGACAGCGCTTCGAGCACGCTGCTCAGGTCCTGCACCGAACGACGCACATCCGAGCGATTCTCCTTCGCGATGCCGGCAAGATCACCGAGCGCCTGATCGAGCGTCCCACGTGTCTTGCGCAATTCGGTCGCGAGGCCTTTTACCTCACCGAGAATCGCTCCCACCGCGGCGCGGTTTTCCGGCTTGAGCACTTCGTTGAGCGCGTCGGACGCATGGTTCATGCGATCGAGCAGCGCCCGCGTCTGTTCCATCACGATCGGAGCGGATTTGTCGATCGTGCCGGTGATCGAATCGACGCGCTGCGACAAGGTCTGGATCAGCGGTGAAATCTGCGTGCGCGTGAGCTCGCTGACCTGGCCGGCGAGTTCGTTCATCGCGGCGAACAGGTCGGCACCCTCCACGCCCGGCAGCTCGCCGCCAGGCTTGACCATTTCATGGCTCGCTCCTTCGCTGATGCCGATCGAGACATCCGCGAGCAGGCCGCTCGACTGCAGGCGTGCCGGACTGTCGCTGGGGATCGGCCAATCATGGCGGATCGCCAGCGTGACTTTGTAGCGCGTGCCTTCAGGCTTGCGCTCCGGCGTCACCGCGCCCACCGCGCCGATGCGATAGCCCTGGTAGAACACCGGCGCGCCGTAGCGCAGCCCGGTCACGTTGCGATAGCGCACGACGTAATCGTCGCTCGCAACCGTGCGCCCGGTGATCAGCGCAAGACCGACCAGCAGAAGCACGATCGCAGCGACGACAACGGCGCCTACCAGTACGTAGTTGGTGGTGTCTCGTTTCAAGGCTTTCCCCTCTCGCCGAAACTCTATCAGGCTTCTTCTTCGGTGAGGCGTTTGAGATACGCATCCGCATCGACCTGGATCTCGCGCGGCCGGCGATTCAGAAGATCCTGGATACGCTCGTTGCTCGCTGCGCGCACCTGCGCAACGGTGCCGGTCATGAGGATCTCGCCCGCATCCAGCACGGTGATCGTGTCGGCAATCTTGAACGCGCTTTCGAGCTCGTGCGTGACCACCACGATGGTCATGCGCAGCGCATCGCGCAAGCGCAGGATCAGTTCGTCCAGCTCTGCCGAAACGACCGGATCCAGACCCGCCGAGGGTTCGTCGAAGAACAGCAGGCGCGGGTCCATGACGATGGCCCGGGCCAACGCTGCGCGCTTGACCATGCCGCCGGAAAGCTGGCTCGGCATGAGGTCCTGAAAACCGCCGAGATTGACCACTTCAAGCTTGATCCGGCTCATGATGCGGATCGTCGATTCATCGAGCGTCGTATGTTCGCGCAGCGGCAGCGCGACGTTTTCGCCGACGCTCAGCGATGTCAACAGCGCGCCACCCTGAAATGACACGCCGATCTTGCGCCGCACATCGAGCAACTCACGATCGCTCGCACCGCGAAGATCCACACCGAAAAGCTTCACGCTCCCGCTCACTGGCCGCTGCAGCCCTAGCAGGTGACGAAACAAGGTGCTCTTGCCCGAGCCCGAGCCCCCCATGATCACGCGGATCTCGCCGGGCTGTACCGAGAAATCGATGCCTTGCAGCACGCGCCGACGGCCGTACCAGGCTTCGAGTTTTTCGACTTCGATGAGGGGCTGTGCGCTGTTCATTCGCCCGACCCGCCTTTCCCGGGTTGCCCTGTCAGCAGGGCATGAAAACGCTGAACGCATTCTCCGCAAATCATTGCGCGATCGCCTTCGACCATCTGTGTATCGATTTGA